>NZ_JACAXD010000006.1:0-162171 GCF_013391485.1 Acinetobacter sp. SwsAc5 | reverse complement strand
GCCTATTTAAGTGATGTGCTGAAAAGGCTGCCGACACATAAAGTGACCCAGATTGAAGAATTGCTGCCGCACTGCTGGAAACCTAAATCGAATTAAAAAATAGGCATGGGGTTCAGCGGACGCTTACTTACATTCGGGGTTTTTTCAATTGCTAATAAGGCAAACAAGATGCGTTTACGGATATGGACGTACCGTACAATTTCCGACTTATAGTTTAGGTGATAGCCATCATCATTAGGGTTTGATTGTTTAGTTAAAGTAAACTTAACCCCCTGAATCTTTGTATAAATTAGAAATGCCGCAAATCGGATATCTTCTTGTCTAAGCTGATTTTTAATAGAAACTTTGGAAATGAAATGAATGAGCAGTTGATGAAGAAGAAGAAAACCCAGACCGAGCACAAGTACCGCAGCAACATTATTCTGTATGTCCGCAAAATCAATATATTTTGTCATATAAACGATTAGGGGAATGCCTATTAGCACTAATAACCCTAGCGTACTAAAATATATAAAGCGCTTTTGCTGCTCGTTATTTAAAATCATTTATTAGCCCATGTCTTGAATTCTTATTTTATAAAAATTTTTGTATATTTTCTAATTGTTATATGTATATTTTAGAAACATTGGTATGTCGATATAGTGGTTCTTGATATATAGCTTATGTCTATTGTGTTTGAAAATTAAGTTTATCTAACAGATACTAATGAAATTAAAAAGCAAAAATAATTATTGCGTAGTAGCGGTATATGCTTTATATTTTATTTCAAGAATGCTCTGTTATTTATTTGCTCTTTCTAGCCAATGCACCCTATACATTGGCTTTTTTTTGTCTTTAAAATAATTTGTTTCTTTAATGTTTATTTATTTTGTCGGATTCATATTGTATGAACTTTTAGTATTGTTATAATTATTTTGTTTCAGCGTTGGCAGTCTGTGGTTTGGAAGGCTCCATAGACGAGAAAGGCGGGTTTATACCCGCCTTTTTTTTGGACTTATTTAAAGCATTTGAAGCTGCGTGGTCTTAACAGGCATCGGGTCACGTTCAACACCAAACGTAGCAAGTGGAACAGGTTTGCCTTCACCCAAAACGTGATAGTGAATCCGGTTGTGATAGGCAATATAGCGGCGGTTATTGACAGTTTTATGCAATATTAAAACAGTAGGAATGTAATGCGGCTCGGTGGAACCAGTTGGCTGCTTGTTTTCATCCAGTATTGGCTTACTGTATTGTTTCAGGGGGTCGAAGTTATTTTTTGGAGCCAAATGTGTAATTGATTCAGGTCCAAAGCGATATATCTTAAATCCGAAAACTTTAACCCTATAATGGCCGTTGGCCAGTTGATCCCTTAATTCGTTCAGGCGGCCGATGTATGCCGGTTCATCTGATGCAAACAAACTGTAATCAAGGTCAAACCCGCAAAAAACGTGTAGAACGACACGGGCAATATCTTTGGTTAATGTAATTTGATTTATTGGTCCTGTTTCTCGCTCAAGATAATGATTAACAGAATCAACTGGTTCTTGAGGTGCAAGGAAAGTTGCATTTTGACCATTGGCATCTATAGCAGTAACTTCTGCATATTTCTGAAAAATATTGAAGTAGGCAATTACACCATTCGCATCAATGATCTGCGCTGTAAACATACCCTCACGAATCATCCCTTTATTAAAATTGTTGAGAGCATATTCAATCATTTTGAGATTGTTTTCAGGATCATCAAGATTAAAGTAGCGCATGAATTCAATGACTCTTGCATGAGCACGTTGTTTATCTATGTGATCACCGACCTGTTTGGCAGGGCTGTACTTGATATTGATATGCCCTATAACCATTTCCACATCTTCTTGCTGTGTCATTGAGTATGACCAGTGAGCGCGATAGGTTGGCATAAAAGCGTTTTCGTCCTGTAAGCGCACGGCACGTTCAAAGTACAAGTATTGAGAATGTCGCTTGGTTTTCTTTTTATCGAGAGTTTCACGCGCATTGTGGCCAGTGTAAAGCGCTGTGATCTTGTTACGGGCTTCAACCAAGTTGGATGCGCGTTTAGTTAGTAGCAAATCATTCGCGCCTTCATCGATGTTATTTAAGCGTACGCGCACAACTTCACGCTGCATCATGTCCAAGCCATAAGCATAAGTAATATTATTTTCAGTTTTGATTTCATGCACTTTCATATACAACGATAGGAAAGGTGCTAAATTGCCAGTACCGGTGGCCTTAGTATCGGTTTTTGCAATTTGTGATAAGTCTTGCAGAAAGCTATTCATCATTTCACCTAACCCCAATTAACTAAACTTAAAAGTTTGTTTTGGATAATGCTTCATTTCATCAATTTTTGCATCTGAATAGATACCTTTAAGCTGTTCCTTTCCTATATAGAAGTCTACATACAGGTAATTTGTCACGATATTGCGTTTAGATCGGGTGCAAATATAAAGAATTGGAATGTTGCTAACTAAAATGTCACCGGCTTGATAATCTTTCGTTTTTTTGTCTGCATAATGTAGGCCGGTATCAATTAGACCATTTTCATCATAAGTAGCAAATTTTAAATGACTGACATCATAACGAACTACATTCCCACGACCTTGTGTAGAGGTTTCTTCTGATATGCCTTCATCATTGCCGGATACATTGAAAGGAAAACAATTATTAGCTTTTAGAAGCGCGTGGAACTCGTTGTGATTTTTTGGAGTTTGATAAAAGGAATTAACAGATTTGGATTCTGTTTTATCGGCTGTTGTAGCGGTATTTTCTTGATTTCCACTATCTGCATTATGGGTTTCGATAGGTTGGCAGCCATACACAATGACAGCCGCAGCGAGAACACTGATTTTTGGGATGGTTGAAAGTGCCATAAAGTCACCTTAAAAATCTATTTGTTGATAATATTTATTATAAAATAATAAACACTATTTAAATAATATTATTATGTTATTAATGGTTAATTAACCAAAAAATTAACAAACTTTGGTGTATTGGATTGTTTTATATCTAAGAGTTAAATCCAATACGGAAAGGTTTGCATTCACAGTAAGTTGGAGTGGGCTATTGATTTGATGTGGTATATCAAAAATTTATTAAAAACCCCGCATCATTTAACAGGGTTTTCAGTTTGTTGGTGGGGGTTAGGGATGGTTTTAAAGATTGCCAGTGCATCATGAATATCAGCCATTTTTGCTTTATAAATGTATATAGAAGCAATACATAGGATTGCACATAAAAACATAAATAGGCTGCCATTAAGACCGAGATTGATGACATCTAAGGTGTGTTCAACTTCATAAGGGATACGGTTAACTTTTTGGCCTTCAAATGTGGCATTAATAAAAACCGATAGCAGAAAAGAGGAACCGGCAATAGTCATACCGGCGGCAATGTAAGAGAATCTAAATTCACTTTTAAACATGCTATATGCGCCCATAAGGATTAATGGTATTGAAAGCAACATGCCAAATACATGCAATCCATTAACCAGTGCATTTACACTCTGCATAAGTGATTCATTAACTGTAAAAATTTGTGATGGAAAGTTGGAGTCACCAACAATTTTTTCAACCGGTACTTCCTTATATTTGGTGGAAGTCCATTTGAAATGGAAGGTAGCTGCCAAATAATTAAGGACTGAAAGGACAAATAATGAGATACCGCACTTGGTAAGTCGAGCTGTTAGCTTGGCTTCGCGTTTGGCATGGGTGTCAAAATAATTGTGGAGAGCATCGTATTCATTGACCTCATTATTGCTAGAATCATTTAGGAGTACCGCATCATTTAGATGATGCAAGGTAACAGTTCTGAACTTATCAATATGCTCAATCTGTTGATGGCAGACAGCAATCTTCTGTTCTATTGTCGCAATTTTTAAATTATTGACCGAGATAATGCCTAAGTAATCTTGTTTAAGCTGAGAATCATCTAGTTGAATCGTGTATTGGTTTAGTTGGCCAACACAGTTCTTCAAATCCAAAATAAGGTGGGACGCTTTAGAGATAGCCGACTCAATTTGTAATGCAAAATTTGTTAACTGTTCGTAAATTTGATCCCGCTGCGCCTTGAATAGGTAGGTGTAGACACGCATGATAATTGGCTTCATTTTTTGAAGCTTTTCGATTTCAGCAGACTTTAGAGCAATATATTCATTACTTAATTTAAGAGGTTTGTCTAAATACTCTAAAGAAGGGCTTAGTAATGTCAGTTGGTGAATTATCTCTTGCGCTTTGCGTTTTTCAGCCAATTGTGGATACGGTGTATCGCTATTCTCAAATTTAGCGTTCATGTGTTTTACCTGTTGATAGATTTGAGTAGTTGTACTCTCTTATAGTTAACAATGATTATAATGGAATCAATTATTATGTGTAAATAAATTAATTAATGTATTGTTTCATTTTTGAAAATATTAAGACAAAATATTTTTCTTATTCTTTAGTTATATGTCTAATATTATTGAAAAAAAAGACACAGAGAGGTGCATAAATTTTGATAAGCAACATCATTTCTGCTCATTGATTATCCATTGCGTCTTGAATTGGTGAATCAATGAATATTATCTGCTATATTTTGGTGAGTACGTTTTTTTTGTATAAATTGGAGCAATCATTAATGAAACATTTATTTTTTGGGAGTATTTTCTAGTAGAAATTATGAACACTCATATTTTTTCAGAAAAATTATATTTAAAATAATATTAATGTTTATTATTGATTAATAAATAATAGCTAAACACAAAGCATTTAAAATATAAATTAAAATGCCATGACTTATTAATTTAAAATAAATAGCAATATATTGTAGATATGAGGAATTTAGGTTGCTTGTCACGCATCCTGTGTAAAGTTGTGTAACATGGATTTCGGTGCAAAGTGCCAACTATGTATAATTTAAGGGTGTTTTAAGAAATTTGTCAGTGTATTTTTTATGTAAAAATAGACGAATAATTGAGCAATGACTTGACAATGATGGTTATAGTCATTTAATAATTAAACTTGCTTTTTTGGTTTAATTTCCTAAAATATAAATATGTGTTCTTATGTATGAAATGCTTTATTTAACCCTTTTTTTGATTGAATGATATTTATAAAAAAATTATCTGAACAGGGTGAGTTTATTATTGTTTTATTAAGAGGTAGGTGTGGATATAAAATCTAAGATAGAGCAAATCCTTGTTCGTTTTGATGATTGTGAGCTGCAATCCAATGAACAATTGAGCGCAAGCTTATATTATGCTTATTGCTCTTTGCCTATTTATGATTCTTCCGAAGTTGATCTTCGAGTAAGAACAGCTACATCTATTAACTTTAAAAAAATTAGACGAGATTCTTGGGAGATAGACTTAGCAGATAATATTGCTAAAATCTTTCGCTGCATCGTTTCTATCAAAGAGATTGTAGGCAATACATCAGGCTCAAAACCAAGAAAGATATACACGTTTGAATTCGTAGGCGTAGAAGATGATCCGGAGATCGCAAGCAATATTTTCAACCGTTTATATGGTGCAATGATTTATAAGTGCAGAAGTACATTTAAAAGATCGTTAGATAAAGTCTTTTCAAAAAAACCTAAAGCCTATGCAGCCGCCAGTTGCGGTCGATCTAATAAAGAATCGACCAACAGAGCAGATAATGAAATTAAAAACCTTGTTGAAGATATTTCAGACTTTTCATCCAGTCTTAATGCGAATGAATTTAGTGATCTAATTACTAGGCATTTTATGAGAGAACATCACCAAGGGCTTCCTTCGTAAAAGCCTGTTATTTCTTTAGCCTAAAATTTCATTAAATTGGGTGGATAGTAATGTTTCCTCATGACTATCTATACCTCACCTCTACGTTAAGAGAGAAAAAAACAGCACCGGCAGTCAGGCTAGTCATAGAACGCTCACCGACTGGAACACCTCTAAGTTAATAGCGAATACCGCTAAAAGACCCCATGGGCTTTGCTTTTGTGAAATACCTATGCGCAAGTGGAAAAGCTTAAATGTAAACTTATGCCTATAATTACAAATATTTTGCCCGTTATCATGATTGAAAATTGCTCAGTCTGGTTATATTTTTCTTGTGTTCATCTATACACATGAGTTTGTAATTCTCTTTGAAACCAATCTCTTTTCTATAAAAATGACTTAAAAAACACTAAATTCTATATATATTTATTAATGTAAAATAAATATACCAATAAATAAATGTATTTATATCATAATAAACTATTCATAAATGAATTTGAATTAGACTATAATTAAATAAATATTGTGGATTCGGATGTCCGTATGTCTATTTTTTATCCTCTGCGTGTAGAGGTGGATATGGCTACCTCTGTAATACCTTCAAAAACCCATCCAATACATCTTGATGGAGTTCTGTACTGGTCTATCTTCGATCTTCTTAAAGATCATGAACGGACGATCAAAGAGCTAGACAAAATTCTTTCAAAGTCTCATGGGGTATATCACGCTTCGCAGGCGCTCCTTGATTCTGATTCTAAATTAACGATTTTCTTTGCTCATGGGGATATGGGAAAAATTCAGTTCTATTTAAACCGCCTTAAAAATACTAATACTGGCTTGAATACTAGAATTGGCGAAATAAGAAAAATAGAGATTATCAGAATGGTAGAAGATTGCAGTTGGTTCCTAGATGACAAGTTAAATCGGATTCTACCGACCTCAATTTTCTATGATTCGCGAAAAGAACCAGTGCGTTCATGCCGTTACCTTCCAAACTATAAAAACAGCACCGCTACAGAGTGTTACATCCCAATCAAGAATACCTTGATTGCATAAGGGGGAGTGAATGAAAAATTTGAATTTAATGGTTGTTGGAATGTCATTTCCGAGTTGTCGGAAGATATTAGTGAAAGGCTTAAATAAATGAACAAGTTTAAATTTTCTGTGTTACCAGTCGTTGTCTTTGGGGCACTGGCTATGACTGGTTGCAGTTCAAGCAATCATAAAGATGCGCACTATGAATTGCATGACTCAGAAATTATTGTTGAAGATGAAGCAAAGCGTAAGTCTATTGCTGATCTTCATAAGCTTTCAGTAGAAGGTGTAGGGAAAGCACAAGGTAAATTAGCTCAAGAATACTATGACGGAATTTATCTCAAACGTGATGATGAACGTGCGTTGTATTGGGCGAAAGAAGCAAAAAGTAATGGGGATGGATTGGGAACTCTGATACTGGCTCGAATGACGTTTTATGGTGAATCTACTGAAAAGAATGTGCCATTGGCCTTAGCGCTGATGGAAACCATTGTGAAAGAACGAATTGAAGCCGGTTATATCTTGGGGAAAATGTACCTTGAAGCAGCCGATCAGAGTCCGGACTATGCGTTAAAAGGGGCTGAAATGATTAGCAAGACTGCGGAACGTGGTTTTCCTGTAGCTCAATATGAACATGCTCAAACTATGCTTATGGGTGTAAAAGACTCTGATCCAAAAGTAACAGACGCAGTTCGTAAGTCTATTCGGAAAAATGCCGTTGAATATATGTCTATGGCAGCAGATCAACAGTTTGTGCCTGCAATGCGTGATATGGGCTTGTTCTACTTGAATGGCTTTGGGGTCGCTCGGAATGAAGATAAAGGCAAAGGTTTATTGGAAGCGGCAGCGCATCATGGAGATCGAATTGCTACTGAGTGCTTAACGACAGGTAAATGCGATTTAGGTGTATATCAATGAAAATAAAATTAAGCCGATTACTTATCGCCGGCATAGTAGCCATTGGGCCATTAGTAATAGTTCATGCTGCGGGACCGCAAACCGTGATCACAGATACGGAAGGGAGTGAGCTGACTCAGAAGGCATTGTTTTACTATAACAGTCCATTGGAAGAAGGTTTACAGACAGCATTTGAGTATGCGAAAGAAGCTGTTGAAAAAAATCCAAATGATATTGTTTCGCACCGATTGCTTGGGAATATGTATTACCACGGTAAAGGGGTGGAAGCAAATCATGAAGAAGCATTGTTCCATTATCTTCAAGGAGCAGATAATGACTCTGTATCTGCATATATGGCCGGAAAGATGTACCTGAATGGTGAAGGCACAGCAATAGATATTGATACTGGTGCAGATTTGGTAAAACAAGCTGCGGATATGGGCGAGACACTGGCTCAATATGAGCTTGCTCAGTTAAGTCTTGATCAGGCAGAAGTTGAATCAAACCCGCAGATGAAACATAACCTTGAAAAAAGTGCTTTGCATTATTCAAAGCTCTGTGCGGAGAAGAAAAACACCGGCTGCATGACCGTGTTGGGTCGGATATTTGAAAAAGGTTTGGCCGGTATGCCCGTGTCAGTCGATTCAGCAAATCAGCTTTACGAGATGGCTAGAAAATGAAATTGAGTATTCAGCCGAAAACAGGTCACTTAGTTGTAGCGTTAATTATGAGTGGGCTTGTGGGTTGTGTTCAGGCTACCAGTGATAAAGGGGTTAATCTTGCTGCTAGTTACGAGATTCTAAGTAGTCATGTTGATAACTGGCAGATTAATCAGCCTAAAGAATTAATCATAGATAAACCTGAAAAGGATAAGCCAATGTTCCGGATGAGGTTTATACGTGTTGATGCTGAGAAAGCTGCGGAAGCTTGTAAGGACTCACGGGATCAGAGAGGGTTCGATTTGTGTGTGAAATCTGCTTATGAACATTTTCCTATCCACGCAATCAACTTAACGCAATACATAGAGTCGGAGGGCTACAAGTTATTGAAGGATAATCCTGAACTACGCAAGGTGTTAGACAGTGCAAAGAAAGATGGACACCTCAGTAATGGCGAGTTCAAAAAAATAATTACAAAAACTCAAGAGTTGCTAACCCTAAGTTTTGAAAAGCAATATCAAGAAAATATTGCAAATTTATAGGTAGAAAACTATGACAGCAGATGTTATCAACCCTTATGGCAATACATCTAAGGGGAAAACGCTACTTGACCTGAGTACCGTTGCGTTGGCTTTGAATGAATTGAGTCGTATTCGTAAACGTCCGGATGGATACTCAATGGAAGTAGTTAAGGCTGTACGCGCGGCAATCTTGAATGATACGGAACATCCCTTAAAAACATGCGTTCTGAATATCATCAAAAATCCCGATCTGAGAAAGATGTAAAAGATAATTATGGATATCTAAATAGCAAAACTGTTGAAAACAAAGGGGGTGGTCGGTTCGGCAAGAGGTGGATATATCCTCAATCCCAAGCAATGCTGTTCTATTTGGGTAGTCGAAAAGCGCTTAAACAAATTTTATAACCGGACGAGGGTTCGGTTTTTTTTGTATTTTATATATAATAAACATTAAGGAAACTAATAAATTAAAAATACGCTATATGAGTAATTTAGAGTATGAATATGACCCCTATTTTATAAATGAAGTTATCGACTATGGACACATGATCGGTGCTGAATCCGTGATGATGATGAACGGTGATATTTATTTGTATTACAGGAAGGGAGATAAAAACTCTAAATATTATCCATGGATATTCGACCCACATAATCAGCGAAAACTAGAATGGGCTATTGGGAATAGCGCCAGTGTTGATTCTGTTGTGAAATTTTACAGAAACTTGGGTTGTAAAACTGAAATAATTGACTTCAAGACGTTTCAGAAGTTTGACCTTCCGGAGCGACCAAAAAGCGCATGACTAATATTATCGAAATAATATTTTTATAATAATATCCATTATTATGCTTAAATAAATGATAGAGAAATCAAAAGAATTTATGATATAATTTTCATTGATATTTTGCTCTTAGAGATATAATTAATGGATAAATTAGACAGTATTCTTGAGCTGCATGATCATGCCATGATTTACGCACTACAAGCCGAGTTCAACCGTGTGCGTGGTTCTTTCGACTTAGAAAATCAAAAAGCTGCACTAGGTAGCTACAACATCTTTGAATCAGAGTTTAAAGAATTGATTCAAGCTGTAAAAGAAGAAAATTACAATGAACTGCGTGATGGTATCGGGGATGTAATAACTACAATCCTTGCTTTGGCTTACCTGATTGATATGGATATCAGTTATAAGCAACTGAAAGATGTCTACATTGAAGAATCCTTGTATCCGTGTGAAGATTATCGCTGTTATGTTGATAGCATCTATAAGTCAGTGGTACTTCTCAAAGATGCAATCCTGAATAAAGACATTGAAGAAACAAAACGTCATGTCGTAGGTGTATTGGCACGTACTTACCTGTGCCTTCCTGAGTTTGCACGTTTCTCAATCCGTGAGGATTTAGTGCAGATCACTAAAGCTTCATTAAGCAAAATCTGCCCGACAGAAGAAGATGCACAGATGACAGTGGAGAAGTATGCAGAAGAAGGCTGTGAGACTCATTACAAGCCAACTCCGACCGGTGGTTTTGCGATCTATTCATCTAAAGAGCAAATATTACGCGGTGAAAAGATTTCAGAAAATAAGTTCCTGAAATTTTATAAATGGCAAGAACCAAAATTTGAGCCAATTGATAATGAGCAGACTCGTTGGAATCACTACAATACCAAGACCTTTAAGGCTTTAGCACTGATTGAATCACAAGCTGCATAAACACAAAAAAAGCACCTGATTAAGGTGCTTTTTTATTGGACACGATTTTATTGTTCGCTTTCGGATTCACCGTTATCGCCATATTGAGATTTTAGGTGTTCAAACACCATGGTTTGCCAGTTTGGAATAAAGTTAGCAATAACCAGTTTCAATGAGTAGATATGTGAGAGATTAATTAATAGATCATTGACATCTTCATTATCTGATTGGACCCATTCACCGGATTCAGATAGATATACCCGTTCATTATTATGGAATTCTTTGATTTTGTCATACTCGGCAATTTCGTAAGACTCTATACCATTTTCTAAAATGTCATCGACATCGTTCCATAACATCGAGTCATAGTGCTTAATCTGAATACCGGTATTAGGGCATTTGTAGACCACAATAAAGTCAGAAATGATGGCCCCATGATTAGTGGTAAATTCATGTGTGACAGTTAGGTTTTTTGCAAAATCGTCAAAATTTGAGTTAGCAGCTGCAACCGCTTGAGTTAATGCTTTGATTAAAATTGCACTGGATATTTTCATGGATAACCCTACTTGTTGATACGCTGTTATTCAGCTTTTATATAATAACCATATACCACAAAATATTATAGTTAATTCTTGTAAAATCTACAGTGTTCCGTGGTTGGCAATGTGAATACCATGCCACTCACCAACGAGCTAATACGATTACTTTCAGCCCTGCGTTGCTTGGTATTCACCGTTAGAGCATGAATGATGATTGTATCCTGATACATTTTTTCAGGCTCAACTTTTTCATCAATTTCCGAAGCGCAAACCATTTTCATACTAGCTTCATGTGCTGCTCTACGATATGTTTCACGATCTTCACTAGCCAAAGTCATCTTTCTTCGCAATTCTTTCGCATACTGCATATATACGCTAATAAATTCAGGGTTATTCGCATATTTGAGCTTTATGTATCCCTCAATATCATCACGCACACCATTATTATTAGCATCAATCCCACCGATGGTTTTTGTTTTATCTTCATTTTTTAGGAAATTGGATGCTCTCACTTCTTTTAGTGAATTGTGAATAGTTGGATTAAGAAGCGAGGAACAGCCTGTCATAAATATACTTAACCAACTCAGTACAATAACTGCTTTTTTCATAGGACTTTTTTCACTTTTGTTGAAAATAAATTGTTTCGCTAATGTTTATTTTAAGAAAATATTTTGATAAATTATTATTTAGTTTGTTGAGTATAGTTTGACGAACTCGATTAACTTGTAGGACAAGACGATAGGTGGGTTCGCGGGGAACCCACCTTTTTTAATTTATAACCTAAGTTTTTATATTCAATGGATTTTCATGCTTAGGTACTTTGGGCTTGGTGTTTTTGATCTTCTTGAATGCTTCATATAAATGAGGTTCATTGCTCAAGGTGTTATAAATAAACTGGCGCACAGTTTCCATTTCTATCACCTTATGGCGCTTCCTAATATACGAATATGAGCATAATGTTAGCGCGATTTTATTAATGTCCTTTTCGGTAAAGTTATTAAATAAATCAGGCGTTGATTCATCCCTTAAAGAAATACAGTCATCTTTCGGTGATGATTTAGCTAAGTTTTCGTTATTCATATCCATAGTCATAACCTATCGATTTATGATTCGATGAATCAATCGTTTATACAAATTTAAAAAAAGGACCAAGAATATAGGGATAGGTAGGAACGTCAGGATGTTCACTACGAACTGAGCTATATGTCCCCAAAATAATTGAGTCTTAGGTAAAGTTATATTTTCAAATGCCTTTAGCTTCGTGCCATGGCAGATAATCGCGTTGTATGGTTTGTTATCCAAAGTCACCAGTTGATAGCCGTTACGAATAGAAGGGATCGCGTTTTGATATTTGAGCAGATCAAAAACATGCTCGGTATCACATAGCAGTCGGTTATCCACGGCAAGGCGGTTTTTGCTCACAGCATTCTGAGACATAGTTGCGTATTGAACGCTCTCTACAGTCGGAATAAAGACATTGGTTGCAATGAGGAAAACGGCAGAAGCCGTAAGGAATTGTCTAGGGTAGGATCGACCAAGTACAGGGTACTTCTCATGCACAATTACTACGAACAAGAATGATAACGAGACAAAGATCAGAATATTACTTGCCAAGTAATAGTAGATCGAGCCAAGCAGCGGGATCGGATAGCTGATCAGCTGCTTTAAGCCCTGCATGTTACTGAGATCGGCTTTCGTTGAAGGTATTGGAAGCAGGGTACAGACTGGTGCTGTATCCTTGCCACCGGCAAAAGTAACTAGCTCTTTGATTCGTTGTTGATTGGCAGCAGTCAAGCCTTCGGCCTGTGCACACGGCGTTTTCAGAATCGTTGAGGTATCGGATACATAAGACTGGTAGGTATACACCGGTACGGAAAAAGCAAACATCAGTAAGCCGATTTTAGTTACCCGACCTATGATGCTATCCGGCATATAGTCATTAAATGCCATGACGAGCTTATTTTTTTTGAACTTGGTCATTCGGCATCCTCTTTCTGCAAGGTGGCGAGGAAGCTGATTGCTTCAATATGTCCGTTTTGAGCTGCTTTTTTTATGAGTCGTAAACCAAGATCGCGGTTGGTTTCAAAACCTTGCCCGTTGTAGACGAGATAGCCCAATGTGAATTGAGCATCCTTTGATCCTTGTTCAGCTGCCACTACTCGAAGCTCTAGGCCGCGCCTAATGTCGATTGATTTCCCATATAAGCCATTTTCATAGATACCGGCCATAACCTGACAAGAAGGGGAAAAACCCTTGGATACAGCATTTTCAAGAAGCTTGATCCCGATGGACTGACTGAACTTCGATTCAGGGGCATATTGAAGGTAATAAATGGCAAGGGCGTGATACCCAAGTGGATGATCCATTTCCTGTGCCGCCGTCAGGTGCTTTCTAGCTTCATCCAAATAGGTTTGAAGTAATTCATCTGAGATAGTGGTATCAACATAGCGGTTTGACTTCGCCTGACTTGGCATTAAGGATTCAATATACCGGTCAAGTTCATCCTGACCTTTGGCATTCTTTATCTTGTGTTCTGCTTCAAAACGGCGTTGATCTAATACATTGGTGTATTTACTTAGGAGCAGCTGACCAAGCAATGCTTCGACTTCTGCATTTTCTTTAAAAGGGGCCTTTTTAAGAATACTGATAGCAGCATCTTCATCCTTGGAGTTGTTGATTGTATAAACAGCTAGATCAAAACAGGCCTGCGTATGACCATTTTCACTGGCGATTTTATACCAACGTAGCGCCCCTTCCTTGGCATTGGGCAATTCTGAATTCGAGATCATTTGTGCGACCTTGTATTGGTATTCAGGATTGCCAAAAACGGCTCGAATATAAGAATACAGCCGTTCAAAGTAATTTACTTTAATCGTTAATTGCTGCATTTCTTAACTCTTGATCAGTGAATTGATCTGTCTGCACACGAAGCGTATTCGGGATATTTTCAGCCTTCATCTTGGCTGCATCAACGTGTTCGATAACGACATTCTTGGTATTCATACCGAATTCCTGCGCCATTTGTTGCAGGGTGTCTTTATGGGTAGCAATACCTGTTTCCGGATCAACGTAACGGGTTTTGTTAAATTGTTCCATTTTATCGACTGCAATATCATCGGCTTGATAGTTGCCGATATTTTGAATACGTTTGCTAACAACTACAGGGACGATATAGGTTGGATTTTCAGGTATATAGTCTGGAATTTTTAAGTCTGATACTGCGTAGCTTGCAAGTTCTACCGCATTGTTGGCCTGAACAAGTTCGCCCATTTCTTTAAAATTCTGAGCTGAAAAGGCTTTATTGGTCAGTATTTCATTAATCGCATTGGCAAGGCCCGACTGATCTGATTTCGGCTTTAAATTCGCTTCTGTCGTTAATGAAAACAGATTGATTCCATGATTAGAAGTGATGTGCTGACGAACATATTCAAACCCATGGTAAGGTTTGATATAACCTCCGTTCATATATAGCAACGGCGCTTCATTGGATTTTTGAACAGAATAAATGTATGGCAGTTTTTGTAGTTCCCCATTGCCATTTGTAGAGTACATATAGTTGCATTTATAAGAATTATTACCTTCTTTAAGCGTTACAGTGCTTTGATAGATATTGGGTCCGCTGTTCAAGTGCTCACTGTACTTATTCATTTCTTCTTCTTTTGAACCATAAGAAGCTACATAAACTTCCGCAAAAGACTTAGCTTCTTCAATAGAGGGTTCTGAACCGGAAATTTTGGCTGAACTGAAATCAATAGTCTTGCTATTAAAATAGCTTTTTAATGTCTTGTCGATGCAGTCATGCACTAAGGCTGCATTTTGAAAATTATTTAAATTAGGACGTTCAGCAGAGCCGCAGCCAAGCAGTCCAAAGGACAAGGCGCAAGTTGTCAGGAATACGGTTTCTTTCTTCATGATTGTCCGTTTTCGTAATGTTTAGGGTTATTTATAATAATAACATTAAAGAATCATTTTGGTATTATAATTATAATTACTATTCAAAGGTTTTATTAAATGGATATTATTACTTTCTTAATGGTTTTGAGTTTGGCACTAATATTCTTTCTAATTGGAATTCTCAAAACGAATTACATGAAAAAGAAAAGAGGGAAGGAAGGCGAGAAAATTGTCGCTAAGTCTTTGAATTTTTGGATAGAGCGAAAGAACAAGAATTATGTCTACCATGACATTACTTTGCCAACCAAATCAGGCCGCACTACACAGATCGACCATTTAATTTTATCAACTAAGGGCATCTTTGTAATTGAGACTAAATACCTCAACGGCGCAATCCATGGGGATGTAGATAAACCTTATTGGACACATACCAACAACATCAAGAAGAAAAATCAAATCTATAACCCTTTAATGCAGAATTTGGGTCATTTAAAGCATTTGGCACAGCTATTAAAAGTGCCTATGAATGAAATGACCGGTATTGTCACGAATGTGGGTAATGCCAAGTTACATGGTTCAATCAAACCGTTATTCGGCAAAGCGGCTATTGAACGTGGAACCGGATTTGCTTTTCGCATTTGGTGGAGTTCAGCCAAGCCGTTTACTCAGGATCGCATCGACTACTTTAAAGACATTGTTGAAAGAAATCGCTTGGAACAGGACGATGAAGTAAATAAGAAGCATATTGAATACGTGAAGGGCTTTAAATCTAAGAAATCAAATAGGAACGCCGTGGCAGTCATTGGGGCAACTTTAGTGATTGGCGCTGTATTTGTGGTCTATCTTATGGGATAGCAGACCAAGGTTACATTAGAAACCTATATTCAATTTGTATTTGATATGAAAGAGAATTATTTTTTAATATTATATGTAATTTATTAATTCTTTATTTTAATATAATATTTACAATTCATTATTGTTTATTAAAACCAATATGTTTTTGGATCAACCATGAAGAAATTGACTCTATTAGGCTTGGCATTCGTACATTCTATGGCTGCTCAAGCTAGTGATTGGTACTTGGTCGATGATAATGCGAATACACAAATGTTCGTGGATAAGCGCAGTATATTAGTTAATCCTAATAGAAACAGCACGGTTGAATACACCAATGTTATTGTTTCAAAAAATGATCTCAATCCAACTTTATTAAACAACTTCAAGTTAATCGCTCATGTGGTTGACGACTGTTCTAATAATACCCAAGCAGTTGTGTCAGTTAAGGTACTGGATGCAGGCAATGTACTGGTCCGTAATTCCGATGTCACTTATCAGTCCTTGCAGCCTAAAAAAGTTAATCTCAATTCACCAAAAGGCAAAGGCCATCTATACGCTTGTGAAATTGGAGCCAAGTATCCAATCCTCACACCAGTAGCAGAAGAAGTAGCGCCGTCTGATCTAGTCATTCCGAAAGTAAGTCCAGTAGAAGAAAACACGGATGGAACCAAGCTTTATCGCTTTGAGGGAAAAGATTGGCTTTATATCGCCAAAAATGACAAAGCCAAAGTTTATGTGCAGCCGGACAACATCAAATATAACAGCCGTACCAAAATGGCAACTTACTTTATGCGACTTGAATCCATAACGGACACTAATGCTGATTTCACTACAGGGCAGTATATCGTTTCTCAAAATGTGGGTGACTGTTCCAAAGATACGATGGCCAGACTATATGTATCCTTATTCGACAAGAACAATAAACGGATTAGTGAACAACGATTCAGTTCAAAAGAGATCAAATTTATCTTTGCCGATCCTGAGAAATTAAACGGGAAAGTGCAGAATTATGTGTGTGAAATCAAACTGGCAAGCCATATCAACTAAAAGGATTGTATCGAATGAATGTTGTGACTTGCCTATATAAACATAAACTGGACATTAATTAAGGTCCTAAACTTTAACAATACAGTTGTAAACTAAGCAGAGATATAAAAATGTCAAATTTTACATTTGATCCTGAAATTTTTGTGGTTAAAGGACATGGTTCAGATCATGGCGAATGGAGTGAACAAGACAGAAAAGATATTGCTCAACTACGTGAATCACACCCTGAACTAGCACACTGGGGCGATTTAGCGATAGGTGTTGCATTTAGTAGCTTCTCCGATGATGTCTTAGAAGTTGGTTGGGGTAATTGGATAATTGGTGAACGTAGTGAAGATTTCTTAACTTATTGTTGTTGGCGACAAATTAAAGGAACTTGGAATTTTGGTATGTTTTTCAAGAAACCTAATCAAGAAGTTTTACCAATTTGGAAAGGCTAATTTACAACTATATTGAAAAAAAACGCCATTCTTCTAAACTGAAAAATTCTTAGAATCTGCCAAAAACAACTATTTACTGACTTTTCATTACAAAGGCTGTGCACAAGAAAAAATGAAAGATTTCATGGAATTTAAACCCGATTGATCAGGTGTTTTTCACTCGATCCCGCAGCTATTAGGTTAAACTTGGCCCATAAAAATAGGGAGTGTTCGACTTGGTGAAAATGACAGAAGATTTCACGATACCATTAAAAGTGATTACGGCGAGATTGAATCACCTTAAAAATAATTTTACGGGGATCGTTGCTGAAATGCTACTCTACCGTATTAAATTAACAGACGGCGGTTGCTTTGGTTTTATATTTATAAAAAAATATAAACAGCATCAATCCTATCGAGCATAAAAATTAAGAGAGTTAGTCATGGGTATAATTATTGGCGGTGTTCTGCTAGTCGTAATCTTTTTGGTCATCGTTAGTTTTCTAAAAGATGATAGTAAAGGTAAAAAAAGCCATTATAAAGATGAGATCACTGGCAAAAGAATGTTATCGGCTAATGAGATTAATCTGTACGAAAAACTTAAAGAGTTCTTACCGACCTATACGATATTTTCACAAGTAGCTTTCAGTGCATTTATGACTACGAAAGATTATGGCACTCGCAACACCTTCAATAGAAAATTTGCTGACTTTGTTGTACTGGATCAGAATTACGAAATTATCTGCATAATAGAACTGGATGATAATAGTCACCGTAATCGCGAGAAACAGGATAAGTATCGTGACGATCTATGTGCAAAAGCGGGTTATCAAGTAGTCCGATTCTCAAGTCAGCCAAATATGAATCAGATTCAAGAGAAGCTAGGCTATCTAGTGCAGCCGGCTCTGAAAGTCGTGAATAGATAATGATTTCGTGGATCATAAAAAAGCCCTCATTTGAGGGTTTTTTTCATCAGTTCAATTGGGTAGAAGGTACTGTGTTTGAACGAGGGTGGCTGAAAAGGTGAGTCATGTAGTGTTTCATCAATCGGAATGGCAATTGGACCATAAACTCATACTGTGAATTTTTAGATTTCTGCCAAAACACCAGTTGATTCATGAAAAGTGAAAACTCATAGCTAGACATGACGCTACTAACTTTGGCCAAGTTTTTTTGATTTATTTATTTTGAATAAATCTTGTTTGTTATATTATCCTAAATAACATCTAAAAGTATTTTTAGACAAAAAAAATCCCGCATTGACTACGGGATATAAAACAGATGTTTTTAAAAGCAGATATTAAGCATTTGGCTCAGATGGTTCTGCTTCAACAGAAGCGGTTTCCTCAGTAGGAGCCGGTTCTTCTTTTGGTTGTTCAGTTGCAGGCTTTTTAGATGTTTTAGGCTTTTTGGCAACCTGTTTAGTATCTTTTTCTTCTTGGTCTGCATAAGCACGTTCAGCAGCTTCGATTTCTTCTTGAGAAACCTCAAATTCTTCAATCTTATGACCTTGCTGAATAAGGGCTTGTAACCATTTAGGCTGTTTGCCACGACCAGTCCAAGTATCTTCCGGATTGACGTTGCTGCGGTAGCGAATTGGAATAGGACGGCGTGGAGCACGGTTAGATTTAATGATGCCGTAATTTTCAGCTGCACTAATAAAGTCATGAATAGTCTCATAACCAAGAGCAGAGATATCAGTAACTAGCTTTTCATAAATTTCGCGTACATTCTCGCGTTTCTTTTCGTCAAGAGCTAGATGCAAATTATTAATAATGCCTTCAATTTCTTCGGTACTACGACCTTGAAGATAAGTTTTGATATCGCCAATTTGCTCAATATCAATAGTAGCAGTATTTTTGCTCATTTTATTAGACCTCAAAAAACCTTTCGGTTTTCTTAAACATTATATCTGTTAGAAACTAAAATCTTGGTTCAAAATTACTATAATATTTAGTATAAATCAAACATTAGGGAAATGATTTAACAAAATTCATTAAATTTTGATAATAATATCGGTATTATGAGCAGCGATTTTTATTAAATAAGCGTTTAAGAAATGAATTGAGTATGGATCGTACAATTTTTTTGTTTTTAAAATAAACATCAGATTATGTGTTTTATTATCAAATTGGCCTAAAAACTTGGACAGACAAGGCTTCTAGGATCGCTATAATCCAGTTTACTTTTGACAACTGGAATAAGTAAATGATCAAAATGATTATCTAAAATCGAATCCATAATCGCTATAGTTCAGTCTATCCTGATCGATTAAGAACAGTGAATGTTGAGGGCCATGTAAAAAATCTACAAATACTCAATTGGAGTAAGTATGATGACTTATAATTACTATATAACACCACATGATAGGATGAGATATGCTTGAGTCCAGTTCTACAATTAGCGAAGAATACGCTATAAAAATTAATCAGCTGATTGATAAAGGCCCACATTCTCCCGATCTATCAAAATTGATAAACCATGTTACTACAGGCATGAATCGCATATTGAAGGAACGGGTTGTTGTTCAGTCAAATGGAAAAGTCAAAACCGTATTTAATTGGCAAGTTATGTCGGGCGAATATCTAGTCTTTAAAGTATATCTAGGTGATGAGAGAGCAACACTTGGCATCAGGGTGAATAAAGATCAGAAAAATCCATTTGAATTTGAACAATGTTTTAAGAAGTACAATCATATTGTGTCAGATGAAATGAGAAATCTAGCTATAAAATTTGTAGATCAACTGAATAAAAAGCCAAAACTAATTTTGGTAGGTTTATAGCATTAGGAATTGAGATTACATTATGAAAATCAGAGAAGCGTTTGAATGGTCTTTAGATAATAAATTCTATGATGATCGGAAAACCTGTTTATTGGGGTGTATCCATGTACCTGACGATCCTACAATGAAATTTTATTTTCTTTCATTGAACTTGGATGAAGATTCTCGGCTTGAAGAAAATATTGACGCATATTCTTATTATTTGGTGGCGGGGAATATTATAGACGGGCCTTGTAAGGAAGAAATGCAAATATCTGAATCCGTAGATCAGTTGATAGACACGCTTCCTGATTCTGTATTGCAAATGAAGTTTAAGGTTTATCCATTTAGCGATTCTGTTTTATATGGGGCCTTTATAGGTGAAGCGATTAAAGTAATGTTTGATGATTTGCCAGTATGGGATGAAGATATGGATACAGATGCTAAACTCGCATTTGAAAATGCCGCGATAGAGAAACTAAATTTTCATAACGCATAATAGGATGCGCAATTTATCTTTGGTGAATAGGCTTCTTTAAATAGCCTAAGCGAATCTACCCATTCTATTCCCCGCATTTCGGCTCCGTCTAGGCTCATTTTTGGGCCTTTCCGACCTCCTTCCTTTTAGGCTCATTTCCTTGAATTTCCCTCTTTTTACCTCCTACTAAATAGCCTAAGCGACTCTATCCCTCTGTTAAACCCCGCATATAGATACCTATTTAGGCTCAAAAACCGCCTAGACGTTCCTTTTCCTTTATAACTTCTTTACCAAAACTTTTCCTGTTTTACCTCTTGGGGCAGGGTATTCTTTGCTCTTTATAGTGACCTATATAAGAAAATTGGTTCTCTATTTGGTCCAATATAGATTTCTATATGGGTCAATCTAGGTTTCTATATGGGCCAATCTAGGTTTCTATGAGGGGGTATTATAGTTCTCTATATTTTGGGGTATAGCGCACGATTAGGAAAAACTATAGGAATCTATAGAAGGAATAAATAGCTTGCTATAGAGGATAGGAGAGGGGGCAGCACGGCGGGATTTTTCAGGGGATTAAAATATAGGTATCTATTATGGGAATATATAGTGGACTATGCCGACCCTATTAGGGTGTTAAAGCTGCTTAGGCTATTTTTTTCCTTTCCCTTCCCTGTTTAGTGGATTGTTCAATTAAAAATTTCCGTTGGTTTGGCACTCGTTTTCATCCTTGAAAGGGCTGCCTATCTTATGCTGTCTAGGATTGATTTGCACAAAACAATTTAGCGTCCTATAAAAAAACTGTATTCAGAGGGTGCTATTGCGGAATCTGCGCCGTCTTGAGGTCAGATTCCGGCTGCTATGGCCAGTACCAAAAAATTGTTGTTCAGGGGGAGCCAGTGATTGCCGGCAAATTTCTCGCGGCGGCAAAATTTAGCGCCGTCCGGTTGCTGCGGGATTTGGAAAAGCGGATATCTTGTGGTTGTCTATTCAGAAAAAATTTATAAGTCTTTCATTTTTATGTGTTAGTATCGCGTCAGTTAAATCTTTATGCAAAGACTTAATCCCCTAAAAAAAAGGTGCATTCACTTGTACGACAGGCCCATAGAGAATGGGCCTTTTTAATTTCTGCATCTATTCCAGTTCAGTCCCAATCGCCGTGGCCAATTTGTTTCATAGATCAGGCTTGGTGATCCCAAGCCCAAAAAGTTATAACCCCATTTGGCATACTATTTTCTATAAAAACGGGTTTATTTTTACATGCTGTTTATTTTCCGTGGACAAGCTGATTTTTTTAATCTATTTACTTGGAAATACATAACCACTTATGGATCAACATAATGACTACTCAAGCTGAATTAATGGCTTTTCTTCAAGACATGGACGATAGTGACTTCATGATTGGTGTGCTTGATCATTTATATTCAAAAAAGTTTAGCAATTGTGAAAACTATTCTCAGGAAGGTGTTGTTGAAAGCCGTATGGCTATCCTTTTGAATAATTTGGGCTATATCTTTCCATTTTCATTTTGGGGGGAAGATGATTACCTGTTTGTCCTTGGGAGGGTGGAAGTCGAGAATTATTTAGGGATCGCTGATATTCCGTCATTAGGTGACAACCTGATCGGCATGTATGAGGATGCCTTGGATGAGTGGGAAGAAATAGAGGAAGGTGAGCCGCTTGAATATTCATTCACAATGTTCCAATGGAGCAAAGTTTCTCAAGCTGCTGCTAGTGGTAAACGTGTAGATATTTATCCGATCCTGAACCACTTTATGAAAATTTTCATGCAGTTAAATGATTACTTCATAGAGTATAGGGATGGTGTGATGTTCTTTAATTTTGAAGCGGACGTTATTACAGACGAAACACTTGAGCAGGCCTTCATCAGTTTTGTGGAATTTGTGAATACCGTGGTGATTCCTAAAATATCTATTCAGGAAGATGTCAGCGCTAATTCCTGATCCGGACAAAGAAAAATCGCTTTTTGAATAGGAGCCAAATGCTCGATGTATTGGTGGGGGTTTAGGAATGTTGGCCAGTATGATGATTACTAGGGTTAAAGGGGCAAAAGCCACAACAACTTTTTTCCACGATCTTTGTTTCCCTTGCACCTTATCTTTATCCTTTGCCATTATTCATTCATGCAGTCTATCCCATGACAGCTTATTTATACGCCGTAGCGGATCATGGAATAGAAAAAGAAAAGCCCACTGTAGTAGTGACAGTGGGCTTTTCAAAAACCAACAAAACAAGCTAAACAATGTTTACCAAAACTATGAGTTCGCTTGTAAGGCCAAAATATAGCAATCCAGTTTATTTGTGACAATGCTGTTTGTCAGAATGTGTTTTGAGTTTTGTAAATTTCCAGTGGACATCTTTTTGTGTTTCATGTTTGATGCAATAAGCGCTTTTTATTTCTCGGATTACTCATGAGCACTACACAAGCAGAACTAAAAGATTTTATTGATTCAGTTGTTAATTATGACTTCTTTTTGGGGATTCACGATTTACTCTATTCCAAGAACTTCACCTTCACTGAAAGTTATGATCCGGATGGCCATGTCTATAACCGTACGGCAATTTTAATGCGTGGACTATGCCATGTGTGTTATCAGCGTGGTTCCGAAATCACCATTACGCTTGGGCGCTTGCCATGGGTGGCAGAGGAAGGGTTACTGGATATTCCGTCAATCGTGGATACGCTTGAAAGCCTATATGCAGATGCCTTGGATGAATGGCAAGAACTGGATCAGGAAGATGATCCGACTTATGTAGATTTCACCGCCTTTACTTGGACTTCACTGATTAACGCCGTAGAAGGTAAAGAGGTTGCACCGGTACTGACTTTTTTCCTTAAAGTGTTCAGAGCAGATATTAATTCAATCTTGCAGTATGTAGATAGCTACGGCGGCGGGGATATGGAAGGTGAGCCACTGACCGACCAAACCCTTGTTCAAGCCTTCACAGCGTTTGTTGAATTTGTCCGTGATGTGGTTTTACCTAAGATTGCGATTAAAGAAGATGATCAGCTTTAATCTTTGATCCGGACAGAAAAACCGCTACGGCGCTCGGCTGTTGCGGTTTTTTTATGGATTTCTATATCCCTTATACAGTTACCTAAATTCACAGTTATAAATACAGATGTCGTCTGTTCAATATTGGTTTGGATTATGCCTTTCTCATGGACTTAACCAATCAATTTATTATTAGATGGTAGTACATCATTATTGAATGTCAGGTTTTATTATAGCGACTACAGATATTCAGATTTTTGAAGAATTAGCAAAGGAATACTGAAAAGATTTATTTTGGGCCATCCTTGATCTTTTTGATAAGGACCATTATACCGTTCAAAAGCGTTATAAAAGGTACTTGGAAAATCTGATGAAGCATGATGGTAATGTGGCCATTTTGATACGTGGTTTTTGCCATATTTTCTATTATTCTCTAATGAGGGTAGTTGTGGCCAGTGAGAGCCAGTCGCGGCTGACAATCGGGGAATTTCCTATATCAACCCATCAACCGATTAGCTTTGTTCAGGCCATGAAGTGCGCCGTAGAATACAGCTGATTTTGATGTCAATTATGATCTGTTTCTATAACTGTTTTGAGTTGGATATATGCCTGAAATTTTGTTAGTAGCTATTCTTATGATGTTTTTTATAGCGAGTTACTATAAAGAGTTTAGATGTTTTCAAAGCGGCAACCATGAGCTGCTAATCGGGCATAGTAAAGAAATGCGCAGCTTGGTTTACAAGTATGCCGGACGAATTTTCAAAATCCAGTTATCTTGTTCATTCATGGTATTCACGATGCTATGTGTAGTCGGCATTATCGGACTGATCTACGGTGCGCCAAGTAAGACTATTGCTCAAATCGCTTATGGTAAGCAATTGGCGATCTATGTACTGGTTCCGACCATATTCTTTAATACGGCGACATTAATCTACAATCATAAATTCCGTCATCATATTTTCCATCAAGGGAATATGCACAACGCTCAGGATCAGAATGCCCGTTTAGATAAAATCAGCAATTATGGCAGGCTGACCATTGTATCCGTGCTTCTAGGGCAGTTGTCATTATGCGGCATGATGATCTTTTTCTTACTAGCTCGATGATAAGCAACATAAAGGCGTTATTTTTGCTGTACTAATATTCTTTTTGTTAAAGCTTTTGGCGTAAGTTAAATTTTATTAAATGTAGGTACATTCATTTGTACGACAGGCTCACTAGCAGTAGTGGACCTTTTTAATTTTTATGTGATTTATCGCGCATTCTGTAACCGATCAGCTTTTTCAGCTGCATATCACCCAATTAGGCATGTGCTAGTATTTGCTTTGGTTCAAGCATTTTTGTTTGATCCAAAATTTTGTAAGTGTGCTGTTTGCACAATGGGTCTACAAGTAACCCTTGTAGGCCTTTTTAATTGTTTGTTATTACGGCGTTAGTTCATCGGTTTGATGGATTTTGACTGGATAATGCTCAGTTTTTACTTTATTTTTTATTCACCGGTTCTACATTTAGCGCCTTGTTTTATCCCATCTGCGGAGCTATTTCTTGGATAAAATCATTCAACGTATCCGGACAATGGATGAACAGCGTTTTAATAACATGATCTATGTTATGAAAGCCTTGGCATTCCTGTTTCTGATGGTCTATTTCTTTTATGACCCGATTTTTCCGTATGCGCTTGAATTGGGTGATTGGCTGTTCTCTCAGCATATCTTTATGTATGGCTCACTGGTATTGGCCTGCATCTTTTACTTTGGTGCTTATTGTTTAGTGTATTACCGCAACTTGCATATCACCAGTAAACAACAGACCCTCACTAAAGAGCAAAAATCTAAACAGCGTAAATTCCTATTCACCGGTCTTGGTGTTCTGATCGTACTGCTTGTTTTATCCAGTACCTACGTGATCTCACAACTAGAAAAAGCCAATATTCAAGACGACCCTATGATCAAGGCAAATGCCGAATATAAACAGCTCAAGGATCAGGGATGTGTACTGGTCAATCATCAGATTAAATACAATGCCGATCTGCAACCGATCATCGTACGCAAGAACGTGAATTCAGATGATGTTAAATACCTGAACAATTCCGTTTCTGTCAGCCTGCGTCCTTTGGAAAACGGTAAAGGTCAAATCAAAGTCGAGTACCAGTGCAGTAATGGTGAATCCCTGTATTCTGTATACCGGTTCCGCGATCTAATGAAATAACGTATGTCTACTCAATAATGGATTACGTCAAATCCAAAACAGAAGTTTTGGCATAAACACAAAGAAAAAAACCACAAAGATAAAATCAATGTGGTTTTTTTAAGTGTGGTCTAAGAATACGATTCAATAGACTTTATGAATCAATTCCAGTAGTACCATAAGTCAAAACATCAAATGCAACGACTAATGATAGAGCTGAAACTTTGAAATGGTCGAGAACGCTTTTCCATTCAGTAGGGTTAAAATTCTCATAATCGAAAATCACAACCCCATGAAGAAAAAGACTGCCTGCAACTGCGATTAATACTACGGAAAACAAGAAAGTCGTATAACCTTTAAGCGTAAGGATATCGATTTTTGAGTAACGCAAGTACAGTGTAATCGCAGCGTAAGCACAAACACCTAACGCACAAGCCATTCCTAGAATAGGAAAGATGCTGTCAGAGGTACTCATGAACTCGACACTAAGGACAAGCAACGTAAATAGTACAACGACAATAACTGCATTTTTAAACATGATATTTACTCCGATTGACGCTCGGACTACGGAAGAATTCACTTGAACTCAACCGTGTCTAAGCTTTTTGTTAAAAAGAAATTAATACAGGTTGAAGCTCAAAAAAATGTGAACTTTCAAGACACATCCTACAGAATACGAAAATTGGAATCAATTGTACGAATTGTCTTTTAGACAAAAAGGAAGGGATAAATAACGGGGCAGCTAGGTGTAGCTGCCCACGGCGTTTAAACTGAATACTGGTGAGGACTTATCCGAAGATCGAGAAGAAAAGAAAGATCAGGATAAAGATAATGATCCATGTGACTACTGTATTAGATTTAGGTTGATCCGGACTAAAATTGGTATTGTCTGATCCAGTTTGCTGATTGGCAGGACGGTTTTTCTTATATGACCTAAAAGTGCTATATGAAAGACCAGTTTTCGGGATAGAAACAGATGTGCGTGTTCCTTTGCGGCCTATACCAAAACGCAGGCCTTTACCACCGACTGAAACACCTGAAATACCCTTTTTACCTATGTTTAGGCGAACATTTGGAGCGATCTTGATGCTTTTTCTAAAATTCCAACCCATATTTTACCCCTAATTAATGACAGTGACGTTCACCGGTTTTGGCTTCTTTATGACAGCCATTTTTATCCGTTCTGCCGCCATGGGCGTACAAGGATGTTGTTAATAGTGAAAGTACCAATACAACTGCAATTTTTTTCACCTAACCGCCATTTACCGTGTTTATTTTTCATGGACTATATAGCATTTAAAAAATAAAGGATATAGACCTTATCCTATATAAAAACGGCGGCCTAACCTTTTATATGAAAGAATTTGATCAGGTTCTACTTATCTAATAATCATTATACCTTTTAAACTACACAGCAAAAACATATACCACTCTAATTGTATAGACTAACTTCTTTGTAAATGTTACCATATACCAAATATTTGATTGTCAGTGGGAAGATAATGACTCCGCTTTACCATAAGTCAGATTTACTAAAAGAACTAAAGTTCAAATACACTATAGAATCGGTTGTTCGTTTTTATAGCCGTAAAGCTGATTATTTTTTTGCTGTTCACAATCTTCCTGATAACAAGATTGTAGAACTAATCAACTATTTGATTGAGAATTCAGAAGATCAGTTTTATGTGTCTTATTACAGCTATCAGGCAGGGATGGAGCTATTCATTTCTCCAAGCAAGCTACAGGCTAAACCTTATTGGTTTAATTGCCATGCTTATAGTGATTCGCTAACCCGATCTGATACAAATGTGTTTATTCCAGTACGCATACCTACCGTATTAATTGAGTCACTGGAAAAAATCACTGATAAGTTAAATGTAAGTAAAGGGGCTGTTCTTTCATTAGCTTTGATTAATGAATTTGGCCAAAACACATGGATGAAGTCGTATGACCACGAAAATATCGTGGACGCGCTATTATCAGATAGTTACATTAAGCGCCATTATAACAAGAAGGGCCGCAAGGGATTACCAGTGGTAACAGCTAATTGGAATGATTATGTCGATGCTTTGACAGAGATTTCCGGTGAAGATGCTTGTGATCCTGATCTGATCAATAAATTCATCGTTGAATTGAAAAAACGCTATCGCCACAAAGTCGAATATATGAAAGATTTGCGCGAATACAACAATATGCGTTATGTCATAAAAGCTGTATCGCGAGATTCGCATGTTCTACGTGAAGATAAGCTGCCTTTAAATTTTGCTTTGCATAAACTGGAACAGCTTTTCACTCAGAATATTGATACATATCGTCATGCCTACAAGCTCTACGTTTATGATCCATTCATCAAAAATGAGTTTGTATATTATCCGACTCTTATTGGATTCTTGCCACAAAGCCGCGCGAAGTCATGCAATTTCAGTATTCCTAAAAATATCTTTGATTGGGTAAATGACCAATCAGGAGCATCAGACCGTTTACGTTCAAGTATGTTTATTCAGGCTTTGCATAACTCAGTTTTAGGTTGGGAAGATAAATTAAACGAAAAGAACTTGCCTAAAGTTATTGAAAACTTGGGGAAATTCTATAGTTCATACAAATAAGTGGCGGCAAGCATGACTAACAGCAACACTCAAATGAACTCAACATTAGACATTGAGGAAATCGACAAGCACTTGATTGGCTTACAGCTTGAAATTGCTGATTTCATTAACAATTATATGGTTGAAAACAATATCAGTTACCGGCAACTATCTAAAGATTCCGGTATTAGCAAAAGTACGATTGGATATTATCTATCTTGTACTTCTGATAATAATTTGGGTAAGCTCTTATTAATTGCACACCATCTAGGTCTTATGGGAAAAATCTCTGTAGATTTAGCAGCACCAATAGGTAAGGATAATAACAATGAGTTTTGATACCGGATTTTATAGTGTAAACAGTGAAGAAGAAGCGATTGCCGTTGTCCGCGAGGAACCGTCTATTATTATCAGTTTGCCTGAACATTTGGTAACTGATGATGTACTGTTTGAAGCATTATCACGGGATGATACCTGTTACGACCTGATTGATAGCAAGACACTTTCAGATAACCTCATTTTGCGCTTGATGCTTGATAACTCCAAAGCAATTGAGCATATACCAAAGCGTAATATCAAAACTGAACACTATATAAAAATGGTGGAACTGGATGGTATGACTATCCAAGACATTCCACCTTTTGCACTGAATAGTGCAATTTGTAATGCGGCGGTTAAGGCGAATCCGAAGGCCCATGAGTTTGTGCCGGAAAATCTGCAAGATCAGGAATACGTCAATAATCTTCTACGTCATACACCAAGCTATGTTAACCGGATTGATATTACTCAACGTGATACCAAGGTGCTTGAAGGCCTAGTTGAAGATAATCCGATTATTCTTCGATTTATGACTATGCAAGATCGTACTAAAAAGATTTGCCTGAAAGCCATGGAAAAAGACTACACCATGATTCAGTATTTTCCTGAGAAAGTGTATGAAGATGCGAAAGTCTTGGAGCTGATGGCAAATCTTGAGTGCTTCCAAAATCCGACCGTGCGTTTTGATGCAGAATTAGTGCGTAAACCACTGGCCAAAGTTATCTTTAAAAAACGTCCTGAACATTACCGCTATTTACCAATGTTCACCATTGATAAAGAAATGGCGATTCAAGCAATCAAGAATGACCCACATAATATTTATGCCACACCATCACATTTAAAATCTGATGGCAAATTGTGGGAGTTAGTTCTTCAACAAAATGAATCCCTTTGCGATCATATTCCTGCGAATGAGCAAAGTGATCAGGTGCGTATCTTTATCACTCGAAGAAAAGCAAAACTGAATAATTCCAGTCTCGCAACTCAACGAATGCAATTGGAAAAGGAGAGTGTGAATGAAGCATGAAGATTTAATTCGTGAGGATGGTATTCTACTGAAATTCGTCAAGCGTGAAGGGCGTTCTTATGAATTATGCTTGGCAGCTGTAGAAAACAATCCCAAGGCAATTCGTTTCGTTCCGTCTGAGATCATTGACGATGCAATCCTTGAATTGGTTTTTGATGCGGGTGAGCAATACATTAAAATGATTCCCCAAGAATCAATGACAGATTACGCAATCACGACTATCAAATACCAATACCCACATATCGCAATTGAAAAGGGTATAGCACCATTGATTTTAGATGGCGGTGGAGAGCGTGAATATCTTGATGATGATTACTTTGATTGTCTGTTCAATCAGGGCGTTAAAGTATTGTTTAATCTGCCGACCGAGTATCTAACTCAGTACGCAGTTGACAAGATCAAAGCCACTTATCCAAAACTTGCATGTGATATGGATTTGATGGACGTTGTGCTTGATCAGGAATCTCTACAAACCTATTATCATGCACTTGGTATTATTAATGGTGAAGTTAGCCTGTAGAAAACAGAATTTGTTCAATTAATCAGATGCTTAACCACTAATCCAAAAAAATGACTGCTGTGAAAGCGGTCTTTTTTTGTCTAAAATTTAGGTAAAACCACAAGATTAATAACTCATTAACGAATACTTAAAATTATAATTATTAATGTTATATAAATGCTTTACATTATTAATTAATTAATGTTAGCAAAACATTTGTATTTTTCTAATTTATAATTAAACTTTAACGATATTATTATTGGTTTGTAGATATGTTTACAAAAAGAACATTACTTGCCCTGTGTATTTCAATGAGCGCAGCGCCATCTATGGAAGCCTTGGCTGATATATCTCAGTACAACTACGATACGGAATTAACTACAAAACAGGTGGGTGTAGACATCCAAGCTGTGATCAACTGTGGTTCAGCGTATGGCAATAATAAGGACTGTGAAACTAATCCAACTAATACAACGAATGCAGGCTACGGTCAGAACAGTAATGTTGTGAGTGGTTCTAATGACGCACGTTCTTTAAACAAAGGCAATGGGCTGAATGTACCGGCATCAACTCAGAAACAAATGGGTTATACCAGTATTGACCAGACTCCAAATACAAATTATGGAAAAACCCGCGATATCGCGGCGCAACAAGAACTATTGAGTGAGACATACGGCTCTACCAGTAAAACCCTGACCCCTGAACAATTGAAGGGAATTGGCATTAATGGTGTGGATTCTACCGGTGTAAATACAAAAGACACATCTACAAATCTGACAGGCACATACAACACCAATAAATTATCAAATACTCAAGGCGAAGCATTACGTTATAAATGCTTGGAACCTAATCCTAACCGTCCGGCAGGCAGTAAACCAACGGATGATAGCTACTATCTGTATAACGATGTTCAGTGTTTATCAGTCCGGACTGTAGCTCTTTCTAATGATAATGCCGCGACATCAGGTTTCACAAAATCTGATCCTCTGCGTGATTTTGTTGCTAAAGGTGCTACTACCAACAAAAACACAAATAACAAGGTTATCAACGTCAATACAACTGCTAGTACCACGACCACAGCGAATCAGCAAAGTTATGCGTGTGAAATAACTCCAATGAGTCAGGAATACTCGAATAGCACTTGTCAATCGAAAGGGGTAGGCAGACAACAGGTTTGTAATCAGAAACTTACTATTGAATGTGGCACAAACGCTAAAGGTGATCGTGATTTACCTGAATGCGTTTCAGGCCTTTTAAAAGGCTCAATAAAACTCGCTCCAAATTCAACACGTAAGGCTCCATCTTTCAAAGCTACAGATGCCAGTTTCTCTATGGCAGAAAAGTGGAGTGATGGCGGCTCTACTACCGACTGGTATTTCACATTCATGGTGAATAATCCGGATAAGGTAAAAATGACTTTGACCTATGCTCAGATCGATAACCGATTGGAAATCAAATTAAATAACTTGGATGTGTACTCCGGTCAAACAGGCGGTAATATATCTGTTTATCCAAACATAGATATGAGTCCCAAAATCCGACTTGGATTAAATACATTCCATGTTCGACTCATTAACTGGGCGGGTCCGGCAGCTGCTAGTTTTAATGTTGCCATTGATCCTTCTAGTTATAACGCTTGCCAATGTAAAGAGTCATGGGTGAAAACTTGCTCAATTCAAAACATGGAGCTTCAATAATGAAAAAGAAGATTTCTAAATATTTGATACGAACTCTAATTGGAGCAAGTGTACTGTTTTCCATGGGACAGGCGTACGCAGCTGATGGATTAAAGTGTACTTATACAACTTCAATCAACGACACCTTTAAAGTTACCCGTCAGGATCGTCCAGTTTCAGTTTATAAAACAGAAAATACGTTTGGTTTTTCATGGTATGGAAAAGAAAATTACACAGATGCACGTTGGACTTTCACATTTGATGTAGTTGATCCACGATTCGTAAAAATGACATTACGCCGCGTACGCTATGACGATGACATGATCATCTATGTGAATGGCAATGTCATATTCAATGGACATCAAAATGGATATGGCGGTTTTGATGCCAACATGGAGTTGAAAAACTATTTTGTAAAAGGGACAAATACACTGGAAGTTCGGCTGCTAAATAACATTCCGAAAGAAGGTCGTATTGAAGCAAATTTTCAGTTCTCGGAAGGCGGCTGTGAAGGAATTCCTTTACCCCGACCAATTATTCCAAATTTACCGGACAGCATGAGGTGTGTTGAAAACCTTGTCTGCACAGAAGGCGCGGGATCAAAAATGATTAGCGGTGTAGAAGTATCCCGTGATTGTTGGAATTGGGAGACTAAACGTACCTGTTTCGATTTCCGTGAAGATCGCAGTAAATGTCAAGAAACACCTGTAAATGGTGGCTCTTGTGAAATCGTATCTAAAGAGTGTATCGAAGAACGTGAATTTAACGTAAATGGCAAAGTATTTAATGGCTGTGTCCTGTATGAGACAAAAACACGGTGTACCAAGCCAGTAGATATTAACTCAATGACCGCTGCTGAACGGGCAGAATTTGAAGAAGAAAATAGACGTAGAAAATTGCTTTGTAAGCCGGTTCAGACTTGTGTTGGTAATGACTGCTATATAACAGAAGATGAACGCGATAAACCGGATGAAGATATGCCGTTTATCCTTGCATTGCTTGAACTTGGCCGTCAGGCGGGTACTTATTTTGACCCTGCAAATATGCGTCTATTCAGTGGTATAACCAACAAGTGTCGTTCAATGCGCGGTTTTGGCGCTATGGCTGCCTGCTGTGAGGTGAAAGCCCCTGTAGCAACAGACTCTAAAGGTCAACAGGTAACTCCGACCAATGCAAATACCTTCAATAATCTCTACGAAAATGTAGAGCAGAAATATGCTGACCCTAATACTTCATATCAAGAAGATTATGTTCAGAGTGGTTCAAACCCTTATACCTATGACGCACTGTATAAACCTAATGAAGCAGCGTACATGCTTCAAGGTACTGGTGCTATGAAAGATACAGAAGCAGGGAAGCAAGGTTTGGCAATGGGCGGTGCTTCGACCGTAACCGTAATGGGTTATGGATGGTCTGATTCAGGTACATCTACTGGCGATCAGAAAACATTTGGCAATTATGCAAATTCTCCAAATAACACAACCCCTGATGACTAAGGTGATTTAATGAAAACGACCAACAAATTTAAAATTGCCTTGGGGCTTTTCTCTATTAGCTTGTCAGGCATGGTATTTACAACACCAGTACATGCAGCAACAGACTACAATGCAGAAATTTGTACTACATCAATGTCGGTTGCAGAATGTGAAGCAGCCATCAATACGAAATGCGCATTACCGGATGGTCAAAATTATCCAGTATGTCAGGGTCCAAAACCTGATTATACAGCACGTATTTGTACGGATGGCATGACCGGCGACCAGTGCCAACAGGCACTTTCGCAAACCTGTAGCCGTCAAGATGCTCTGCTATTCACTGACTGCCGTGGTAACTTGGCAGAAGAAGATGCGGAAGAACCGCCTGCACCACCACCGGCAGGGCAAGTTCCCAACAGATCAGGGGCAAAAATCAATGGTGGGGATGCTGCAAGTTTAATGTTCTCCCCATCAAGTTTTGCGGCTCAACAGGCTATTGGTTTTATTCAGGCCTTCTTTACTTGCAAATCTGAAATGTCGGAGGAAGAAAAGAGTTTAGCATACCGCCGAGGTGCAAACCTATGTGTAAGCGTTGGGCAATACTGTTCAAAAAAAGTTAAAATAGGTTTTATAAAACTTTGTCGGACTAAGAAAAAATCATACTGCTGCTTTAACTCAAAACTGGCACGTATTATCAACGTAGAAGGTCGCAAGCAACTTGGCACAATGGGTTGGGGAAGCGCTCAAAATCCAAGATGTGAAGGCTTCACTTTAGATGAATTCAATAAAATCGATATTGCCAAAATGGACCTATCAGAATTCGTAGATGAAATTACGCAGAATGCGAAAATGAATGTCGCGAAGAATGGAGATTATTGGGAACAGCGAAATTCAAAGCGTTTAGACGCGACTTGGACTAACGCTAGTGAATATGGTGACGACATAGGTACTAAGATTCTGTCATCTGACAACCCATACGATGTATTCAATCAACCGACTGATGGAAAGACACGCGCAGACAAGACAGCTCGTACGGTTAAAGATGAAACTGCTCAGAATACACCGAAAGCTGTTCAAACTGCTGAGAAACCGCCTGTTAATCAAGTTGAAGTAGACCAAGCTAAACAGGCCATTATTGATCGTTACGGTGTTGGTAATTAAGGAGATAAGTCGATGAAAAAACGTAACTTATTGATCGGTTTATTATCCGTATTATCAGTTACTCAAGTGTATTCTGCTGAGAAGCAGAATACACTGGTAGACACCCGTAAAGGCTATACCGTAGCGCAGTTGATGAAAGAGAACCCACAGGATTTGGCTTTCAGTCAGCAAAAGGGTGGCGAAAAACCACTTTATGCAGAAATGTTTAGCCCGACCTTAGCTCAATGGTATAAAAGTAAAGAGAAAATCAAATACACCTCAAGCGGATTCGTGCATGAACAAGACTTCAAGGTTCCGCAGCCACCGAAAACAATTGAGGAAGTTGCTGATCTGAGCCGTATCCAGTATTTCTACAAGCAAAGCCTTCACGCTGAGTTAGTAGGAACAAAGGCAAAGGAAATAATGGAATTTACTCATAGTCGCGGCGGCAAGGTTTATGTAAGCACATCGATTGTCAAAGTCTATCCGGAAAAAACCTATACAGATGATGATACGCAGAAGGTGGAAATATCTCAGTGTGTAGATGTTTTGACACGCATCACTGTGACAAAGGTTCCGATGCGCAATACACATGGCTTGGAAAGGCTGATCGATTATTGGCATGACATTAAGAACTACCAGTGCCGGAGTAATGCCGAAACTGATTAACTTATAAAGACCGCATTTGTCGGTCTTTTTATTTTATATAATGTAATGTTTCAAAAATGATATTTTATGCTTATAATAATTTTAATTTAAAAATTCTTTAATTAAAGATTATGCTCACTCAATATCAGGATTATAAGAATCAATTAAAAGATTCAAATATTGAAATAGACGACTCAGGAGTAGATTTGTCTAATGCAATTTTTGTGGGATGTGCATTCGGTCTTTTCCAAGGTACAGATTTAGTCTGCACGTTCCCGTTCTATCCGCAAAAAATCACTGATATAAATGAGTACCGTACAACATTGACCCGCATGTATTTCATGCACGGGGAGTTGAAACGGGTAGCGCTATATTTTTTAAAGAACAAAAATCAGTATTTTGCAGTCGTTAAAAATAAACGTGCTCAAATCAATTTAGAAATCCGTGATGCCAAGCGCGACAACATTGAGAAAAAGAAGGATGCCAAACAGCATCCAACTACGATTAAAGTCCATTTTGAAGATACTAAATTCCGAGATTCATTTGGTGTTTTAAAGACTTTCGGTAAACGCTTTTCTTTTTTACCCATTATAGTTTTTGATTGTGACAAATGTACGGACGACATCAAACAAGCTTTCATTCCGGTAGCTGCCTATCTTGGTGACGGCGATCTACTAACTGGCATGTGGTATATCTCAAAATATAGAAGATTACGCATGTTCAAAATCGAATATTTCCCTGAACACTTACGTTTTGGACGTACGATCAACGACATCATGTGTTTTTACGATTTGATGTTCACTGAAATCATGACAAAACGACCGCGTAAAAGCCAAGAAATGCTTTTCGTGAATAACCGTTTTGTTAAAAAAAGCATCTTCATGGGAGAGCCAATAACTTACGACTGGTTTGGTCGTGAATTCGGATATTGGCTTCGATCTGATGATGGCAGGGTTCTTCGTCTTTATAGTGAGAGCTATACAGACAAGGGTATTACTGCAAATTTAGAAGAATTAGGTGATTAGAAAACATGGGTATGAAATTAATCATTGCAGAAAAACCTTCTGTTGGTAAAGCAATCGCTAAAGCTTTAGGCGGCTTTGTGATGGCAGATTCCAAGAAGTTTTTGAGCAATAAGAAAGACTGCATTATCACTTGGGCTTTTGGTCATTTAGTAGAGCTATATCACCCAACAACCAATGACATCAACAGATTACCGATCTTGCCTACAGATGATGAGTGGCAGCTCAGAATCATTAACTCAGACGGCTATCAGGAGCAATTTGATAGCATTAAGAAGCTTGTAGACAACAATAATGTCACCGAAGTGGTGAATGCGTGTGACGCGGGAAGGGAGGGTGAATTCATTGGCCGTCTTATTTATCTAAAGACGGGAACTGAAAAGCCTTTAAAGCGCATGTGGATCAACTCAATGACCGATGCAGGTCTGATCGAAGCCTATAATAATATTACGTCAGCTGACAAATACGAAGGTTTAAACCAGTCGGCATTTTGTCGTTCTAAGATGGATTGGTGTGTTGGCCTGAATGGTTCCATTGCCGCTACATCGGTTATGGCCAAAAAGGAAGATTTGGCTCAAGTGACCGAGATCGGTCGTGTTAAAACTGCTGTTCTAGCAATGGTGGTTTTTCGTGAACGTGAAATCCTGAATTTTGTGCCGGAAAAGTTTTGGGAAATTGAAGCCAATTTTAAAGCTAAAACTGCCGGATCAGACTATCTTGGTAAATGGGTAAATTTCCAAGAGCTTCAAAAGAAACGCGCTACAAAACCTGATGCTGTTACAAATGCTGATCAAGAAGGCAAATCAGAAGAATCAAACGAATCCAACTCTCTGTACCGATTTAAAGACGAAGCGGTAATGAAACAGGTAATCGCTGAATGTAAAGACGGCGCTAACTGGAAATCGATCTCAAAAATTATTGAAAACAAAACACTTCGTAAGCGAAATGCACCTCACTTGTTTGACTTAGCAGGCATTCAGGTACTAGCAAACAAACTCTATAAATTTAGCAGTAAGCAAACACTTGATATCGTCCAAGAGTTGTATGAAAAGCATCAGGCAGTAACATACCCACGTACTGAGTCCACTCATTTACCAAGTGACTACCCAAATGAATGTCGCAAAATCTTTGGAAAACTTGCGGAAGCCAAACATAACTCAGCTGTTTCTGAATATGCCAATGAAGCCCTTGAGCGTGTTGGTGAAGTAGGAAAGCATATCTTTGATGACAACAAGATCACGGATCACTTTGCAATTATTCCTACAGGCGTAATTCCTAATTTGGAAGGCAATGCCAACGCCAAGAAAATTTACCATCTGATTGTAAGACGCTTTAAAGAAGCATTCTTACCGGCTCAAGAATACAACGAGACTGAACGATTTACCTTTATTGGAACTCATGCTTTCCGTTCAGTAGGTGAGGAAATAGTTAAAATTGGATGGAAGATAGTTGCCAAGGATGATGAGTCCGGTTCTAAAAAAGGCGATACAATTTTACCTTCCGTCAATGGCGAATCAGATGTTGAAGTACAGGACATCAAACCTTTAGCTAAAAAGACCACTCCACCATCCCGTTTCAATAACGGTTCACTTCTCAATACCATGAAGAATATTTCACGCACATTGAAAGGGGATCAGAAAGAAGCTCTAAAATCATGTGGTATTGGTACACCGGCAACACGGGCAACTATCATTGATGAATTACATGCAACTGTTTCATCGGGTGGCCATCCGAAAAAGGCCATGTTAGAAGAACGCGGCAGATCGAAAGAAATATATCCAACAGACTACGGTATGAAAGTGATCTCCTTCTTAGAAGAAAATAAGATCATGAACCTGATTACGCCGGAATTTACTGCCGATCTTGAAATGGGCTTGGAAGAAGTTAGAAAGGATGCGGGGAAAGCCGTATCTTTCATGCGCCACACCCATGAAATTGTGACAGACTTCATTAAGAAGTTGCAAAATGCTCATGCCAATATTCCGGTCCGAGGTTTTGATGGTGCAGACTGTCCTAAATGCAAATCACAGCTAACTATTGAACCACGATTTATTGCTTGTAGCTCATGCAGCTTCAAGGTTCAACGGGTCGTAGCCCAAAAGACATTATCAAATGAAGATTTAGCAGTTCTCATTAAAAACAAACAAACTGGTGTAATTGACGGATTTGCTAAAAAAGCTGTAGGCAAGGCCAAGCCTAAACATTTCAGTGCAGGCCTTAAAATGGAATTGGACGAGGAAGGAAGGGACGTTATCAAGTTCTATTTCCCGAAAGAGAAATACAAGCATAATTGCCCGATCTGTAATTCCGATATGATGAAAACCATTAATGGTGTTGAATGTCAAAATACTTCATGCAAGTTAATGGTTTGGTCTACAACTTATGGTAAACGCCTTACAGATTCCAACATTGAGCAACTGATTTGTGAAGGAATCACCGATCAAATAGATGGTTTTGTCAGCAAAGAAAAAGGGAGCACCTATTCTGCGCGATTGAAGATCAATCATGAAGCCAAAAAAGTTGATCTATCTTACGATAATGTAAATTCAATAGATGAAGGCGTAACTACTAAGCAGAAATGCAAATCTGAGGGATGTAACGGTTGTTATGTTAAAACAAAGTTCCGTTATACTTGTAATACCTGTGGCAAGTACATTCAGTTTAAGATGAAAGATCAAGAACCTTTATCAGACGCACAGATGAAAAAACTGTTTAAAGGTGAGACAGTGATGCACGTATTGAAAGAGTCAAATGAAACGGGCGAAATCATAAAGAAAAATTATAACTTCTTTATCAATAAGTCCGGCATGTTACGAAAGTCCGAAGTAGAAGATATCTAAAACAGCCCCGAAAGGGGCTTTTTTATTATCTTTATAATAATTCATTTATATTATCAATTATTATTACTTAATCTTTTACATAATTACCATATACCATTTTTTAAGGAATGTTATACTCAAGGTGAATCATCAGCTATGGAAAATAATATGGTCAAAGACTAAGAGGTGACGTATGGGCTTATTAATGGACTGGTTTTTAAAAAGTTCTGACAAAGATCAGGTAGTTTTGGATTATTCAAAGCTAAATAGCCTTTTTGTGTCACAAAATGGTCTTTACCGTAATAAAGATGGTTCCATGCCTACTATTGAGGACTTTGAGAAGCATGGCTTTTCTGAGGATCAATATTTCCTAGCCGTATATGGACGGACTCAAAAAGAAATTCAAGATCGTTTAATGCAGCGAAATGCGACTAAACGTGGCACTCTCCGCAAAATGATCAATGCGCGTCTAGCCAAGAGTACACAGCGTTTAGCTGATTCTGCAAAGAGCAAAAAGAAACGTAAAACGCCTAAGCAATTCGATATTAATGAATTCGCTTTTTTTGCTCCGTTTGGTATCTATCACTTTGGTATTCGTGATGGTTCTCCGAATGACCTGATAGAGCTTAGTTATCAGCTTACTGGTACTCCATTTGGATTGTTTGAATGGTTTGGTACACCTGTTTATGGCCATAATACTTTTGAAAATCCAATGGATGATCTGATGTCGTGGGTTGCAGATGATATAAACAATTCGTTGATCCATAATACTTATGGGCATCAAATTGACCACCAAGTTAACTTTGATCATGACACACCAAACAATGACATTTTCTAAAAGAAGAATCCCTGCTCCGGCAGGGTTTTTTTTCCTATGAATCAAGTTTTCTCAACAAAAAATAAATTATATTTGTAATGTTTTATTTTCCATATATTAATCATTTCCCTAATGTTTAATAAATCCTATTATTTAATGTTTATAAATCTTTTGTATTTCTATAATATATAAATGTTTCTGTATTGAATAAGAATAAAGGTATGGCTACCTCTGCATTTTCAGTTTATACGTTAGGTGACACAAGCACATTCCGTTCAATGCTTGAAGGGGTGGCATTACTATTCCAAGACCCACTTTTTTCAAGTGATGCTTACTTGGGGTTAGGCTTTGGCGCATTCTTTGGCGCTATGATCCTAATGCTGATCATGATCTATCAGGCAGCTTTTAATCAGCGAATGGATATTCGCATGTTATTAGCACCTTTATTTGCATACATCATTTTGACTGGTCCAAAGGTTCCAGTACAAATTGTTGATGTCTATAACATTGATGCACCACAGCAAGTCAATGGGATTCCAATTGGTTTGGCGATACCTTTAACGATCGGGGGCGGCGCAGCTTATTTATTTACGCAAGCCATGGAACAGTCCTATAGCACACCGAATAGCCCACGTATTCTTACTGATGGTTTTGTCATGCCATTAAAGACGCTGAATGCGATCCGTTCTATCAATCTAAGTGAAACAAATCCCTATTTGGCCGAACTGGTAAATGCAACGTACAAATCATGTGTAACCGGTAATCCAAAATTCAATTCTGATGAATACCTAAATTCTCCGGACAGTTATCAATATTTCAATAACTTCCTAACGACTCAGGCTTTTGGTGTAGTGCCATTCACGGCAGTAGATGGTAGCCAGTCTATTATTACTTGTAGTGATGCAGCAGACCGGATCAATGTCGCTCTAACTGCATTTATGTATGGTGATGGTTCAGGTGGCATAGAAACATTAGAATTCAATTTTCAAAAGCTACTTAACCTTAGTTTGTCTCAAATGGATAAGTCAGGCGGCTCAGGAAAATTAGTAACCACACAAGACTTTTTGGATGACTTTGCGAAAATCACTGAACTATCAGCCGACCAAGGCCGTATGTTCATGACAAATGCGTTATTCAACCAAACCTTAATATCCGCATCTTTATGTGCTGCCCACGGCGCAGAGAATGATGAAGATAATTCTTCAAGATGTACGGCATGGGTTCAAGCCAATGAGCAAACAGCCGAGGATAACGCAGCCAAGGCATCAGGTTTCTTACAGGTAATGCAAGATGGTCAGAACATCCTGATTATCATTGCAATTTTAATGTTCCCGTTAGTCGTTATGATGATTATGTTCTTGGGTACAAAATCCATGAAAGTAGTTTCAAGTTACCTGATATATGTTGCTTCAACATATCTTTGGTTGCCTATGGCTACACTGGTTAATTTCATCGTATTTGCCCGACTGAAAAACACTGTCTATACCTTCACGGGGAAGGAAGATTCTGACTTATTTGCTATTGCTGACTATCCGGCTTTTTATGAAGCAATTTCTAATGCTCTGTCACTGGCAAATGGCTTGATTGCGACAATACCTATATTTTGTATGATGTTTTTCAGCGGTATGACCATGGCTGCGATTGCACTTCAAAATCGTTGGAACCAAGGTAAAAGTAAATATGCAGATACGACTTTAGATGCTCCACATATCATGGGTGCATCAGCTGTAGTAGCACAAAAGAGCAGTTTGCATTCACAAGGTTTGAGTGGTCAGGTAGATGCTTCGGGCGGTAAAGCATGGGAAGGCAACTTTACACAAAAAACATCTGCTCAATTATTGGAAACAATGGCCTTATCCGAGAAGAAATCGGTCTTGGAATCTAAACGCAAGGCGCTTGCACACCAACTAAGTCTTACTCATGCTTCTGCGGCAAGCGGCACTCTAAACAATGAACTGCAAACCAATGTGGAGTCCAAAAACAACCTCAAGCTTATAGACGGCATAGGGTATACCATCACTAGCGGCACATCAAATACTGGTATTTACGGCTCTAATGGAGCTAGTTCCAGTCATGAAGCCAAGGAAACGGATCAAAAAATAGCAAGCGGCGTTAATCTAAGAACCGCAAATGCAAAATTCAAAATTGGTTTAGGATTCGGCGAGTATCAAAAGCAGACTGAAATGACAAGCGTTGATGGTTCGGTAAACGATCCAACAGCCCCACAAATACCATCATTGCCTTCTAAAACTACTAAAGGTGGAGAACTTGATCTTAGTATTCGTGGAATCAAAATCGAAGCCGGTGCAACTGTAAAACAACAGCTAGGCGGTAATTTGGCAACCGTCAATAGGCATGATAAAAATGACTCAGAACAAAAAACGCCTTTAGCCAACAGCGGTACTATATCAGATAGCGTAAATCAGTATGTTTATAAACTGGTAGAGGATGAAAGCACTTCTGAAATGAAAAATGGTCGTGTTCACCAATACACTGAAAGTACCGCTGTAACAGATAGTGCATCAGAAGAAGATACTCTATCTAAAGTTGCAGCATTGCAACGCCAGTATGACCAGACTTTAAGCGAGATCGACACAATACAACGTCAGATCACAGAAACGCTTTCTTCAACTATGTCATCCAATTTACTTGCTGCTGACGTATTGCACCGTATCTCTGCACATAAAAGCGTCAGAGAGCAATTAGAGGAATTAGACCGAGAGTATTTGCTCAAATATGGCGAAAGTTGGGCTATTGCAAAAGCCGAAGCCGAGGGTGCATTAGCAAATACGACAGTTGGAATTAATAAGGCTGTTAATCCCGAACTTTATGATCATCTAATTACTTATACAGCATCCTATTATCTTGATGGCAATGCTGCAAATGAAGCACATAAGATCGTTACTGGCATTGATACGATGAAGATGTTTGAAATGACAAACAATGCCACTGAATACGATTGGAAAAATTGGAAAGATATTGAAGCAGAAGCTGACCGTGCTATGGCAACTGTGGACCAAGCATTTGCAAACCGCAGGCAGATGTCACTTGATCAAGCTAATAGCATGATTGTATTGGACCCTAATAACCGAAATGGTTACTTCGCCGCACCTGAATTTGCAAAATATCCTGAAATCAGCTACGCAAATGAAGCCAACCAACCAATTCAAGAAGGCAGATTGGCAATCAAGGGTAGTCAGCAAGAGCAAAATACTGCTCGTATTTACAATGCCTTTCTTAATGCAGGCTTTACTCCAAGACAGGCTCGGATCATGACCGCAGAAGTAGGCCGAGAAAACTCTATGCGTGTTGAAGGCATGTATGGGTTACACAATGACCCGCATAAAAAAGAACTGATCAACGGCGGGATCATCAGTTTTAACGATTCGCGTAAAAGAGCACTGGATAAATTTATGGCCAGTAAAGGATTACTGAAATCCGGCAATCCAAACAAAGGAACCGGTAGCTATGTCGAAGGACAAGCATCCTTAAACGCCATGGCTACTTTCATTAGAAATGAATTAGAAAGCGGCAAGAATAAGGGATGGTCAGCTGCGTGGACCGCCTTGCAAAACGATAAATTGACTGATGCTGAAATCCATAAAGTCGTAGGTAAACGATACATCTTGTGGCGTTATGACGACCCGACCTATCAAGCATCAGGTTTAAAGAACATTGCGACATTTAGGGGCATTTTGGATCGTCAACTAAAAGAGCAAAATCTCTTGGTTGGCACTCAACCTAACAAAACCATTCTTAACGCTGCTGCAAAAGTGGATCAAGCAGGACTAGATAGAACTGTACTGCAACAGCCAAAAATGCTGTCTCAAATCATTCCTGAAAAATTGCGCTATAAGGCGGCAGATCAGTTAACCAAGGAGGAAATTAGGGAAATTGCAGAGAAAGCACAGGAAAAACTGGAAGTCAAAACACATAAAGATATTGAGAAGAAATTCGGGATCAAAGTTGTGCGCGATTCAGAAGGCAAGGTCGATTATGAAATTAGCGATTTTACCAAATTTGCAAAACAGTTGGTTCCACCGGCTGCACCTAAGCCATTGCGTGAAGTTGTAGCAGAAGCTCCGGCAAAAGTTGCAAAAGCTTCATGGGACAAAGTGACCGGAATCCGTACTCCATTGGCTGCGGAAATGGACATCGTTTCAGGCAAACATCAACAGATTCTTGGACATCCTAATATCAAACCATATATGACAGAAACGCCTAAGAGTTTCGGGATTCCGGATGATGTAACTCTGCCGAAAAATCAGATATACGGCTTCAATATTAAAAATGAAGTGAATCAGGACAAGATTGATCGTTGGGTTGAAAGTGAAAAAGCGCGTAATGAACATTACGATAAACGCAATCAGGATATGGTGAATGCAGTTGTTCAAAATGCAGCATCAACCAGTACAGGGAATAAATCTCAAACCAATAACAATCCTAAAACAATTGAGGATTGGGCTAAACAAGGCTCTGATGCTAACCAAGCACTTATTGAAAAGATCAAAAAAGATGGCATTAGTGCTCTTGATACGAATCGTGCAAATACTGAATTTAATAAATGGTCAGGAGCACAAGGGGAATAATTATGGAATTTGAAATCTACACCCTTGGCGATACGCAACTATATTGGGATGTCCTGAATGGCATTGCTATGATCTTTAGTGGTAGCGATCTAGTATCCGGTACAAACGGCATGAACCTAAGTTTTGGTGCATTTGTAGGCGCTATGATCTTGCTGTGTGTAATGATCTTCAAAGCAGTATTTCAACGTGAAATTGAACTACGCACTCTACTTCTCCCTTTAACAATTTACATGGTACTGACTGTTCCAAAGGCTTCCGTAGTCGTCAATGACATCTACAATGTTGAACCAATTAAACGCATTGATAATGTACCTTTGGGCTTGGCATTGCCGGCAAGCGCATTTAGTGGATTTGCTTTTCTGTTAACTCAAATACTTGAACAGAGCCTTGAAGTATTACCTTTGGATGGTAGTGTTTCACGTTTACCGAAAATGACTGAGGAAGGCTTTTTAACACCTCTCCAAGTCTTAAATCAGGTCCGTTACGATGATATGAACAGGGCTTATCCCGCATTTCAGCAAACCGTAACATCCCTTTATAACGAATGTCTTGTTAATAACCCTGCTTTTAATGCTCAACAGTATCAGCAAAATACCAATAGTTTCGACTATCTGCTGAAAGCAGCTCAGAACTCAAATGGCATGGTGATTGTTTATCAGAATATGGCGGGAGAAACAGTACCGAAAGCCATGAGCTGTAATGAAGCTTCTGACTCTATACGGACTACTTTTGGAGCCTATATTGATGGCTCAACGGACATCTTTAACATGCTAAATATGAGTATCGCTAAGAACTCATTTAAGGATCGTCTAGCCAAACGTCTATCACATATCAATACATACGGTAAGGTGAATACCGTGAATGGTATTGGCCATTACACACCGGCACAGATTACCGATATGGTGGGTAGTTCAATTGGGATCAACACAGACCGCGCCCGAACTTTCATGACGATGGTGACTTTTGATCCGTTAGTGAAAACTGCTGCTTCATGTGTGGAAAATTTCAATACCTTCAACCTATCCATGTGTACGGGGTGGATCACAGCAAATGAACAATGGAAACAGTCAGCTACCATGAGTGGCACAAGTTTCCTGAAAAACCTGAAAAACGGTCAAAACTTATTAGTCATGGTCGGTTTTCTCCTGTTCCCGATCATGGTTTTCATGGTGATGATTCAGGGAATGGGTAGTGCAAAACTAATAGCAGGCTATGTGTGCTTTATGATGTCGAATTTCCTTTGGCTACCTTTTGCAACCATTATTAATTTCTATGCTCAATCAGAGTTTCAGGAAGCTGCTTATTTATTGATGTCACAAGACCCAAATGCTTCCCTGACATTGGCACAAGCCCCACAGCTTTATGATGCCTTATCTCAGAAGATCGCAGTCGCCAGTAATGCTTTAGGTATGGTTCCGGTACTTACTACCATGCTATTTGGCGGCATGATGTGGGGTATGTCAGCTATGGCAAGCTCTATGAATCCGGCAGATGCAGGCTACAACGCTAAACTGAACAGCAAAACTATTAAGGACAGTGCGGCTCTTTCTACAAGTTCTAGTGTACTTAACCGTGATGGCTACGGGGGTACAACCATTCAGGGGGTTGGTAACGTCAATGTCAAAATGGAAGGGGCGCTCTCAGCTGCACAATCACAGACTAGGGAAATCAGTGCGCGTCAGGAACAGATTTTATCGCGCATGGCGCAAATCAGTGATAAGGCAAATAACAGTATTGGCCAGTCTCAAGGATCAGCTCATGGCAATAAATCAACGAGAAGCAGCGGCACTGTAACTGAACATAGTATAGGGGGTGGCTCGAATGAATCATTTGCTGTTGGCGATACGAATGACACGAACAAAAATGACACAACAAAAGAGCAAAACCTACAGGTCATTGCGAACAAACAGGCTCAAACTGCGCTTCAAGGTGATTTATCAATTACTGGAAATGCCGGTGGTCAGTTAAATGGTACTGGCGGCAATGGCTTGAAAGGCTTGATAAAGAATTCAAGTTTCGGTGCAAGCGTTACAGCCGGCCCACAAGTTTCAGCTGCAACCGGTGGTAATTCAAATGTGACTGTTTCTGAATCTAATATTGGTGATGGAACAGAAAAACCTACGGCGAAGAATAGCCATGGCAATATTGATAATCTCAGAATTTCTAATGCAGATGCGAACATTAATTCAGGTAAAGAAGCAACTTACAAACTTACCGGATCATCTAATTATGATTTTGCTGCGGAACGTCTAAATGAACAAATTCAAAATAGTCGTAGCGCCACAATAACTGCATCAGAGCAACAAGAATCACAACGCTTGCTTGAAGAAATGAGAACTCTATCTCAACAGAAACAACAGATATATAGCTCAGTTCTGTCAAATGCTGTTTCTGATCGTGACTTGGCAGGCATGATGAATGACTTGTACCCAAGAAGTCAGGCAGTTAAGAAAGGACTGGACGATATTGATCAACTTGGTAAAGGGTTGGTAAATCGTTGGGATGAACTCAAAGAAATGGGTGAGCGTAATGCACGTTTAGGTGGCCATCATGACCAACAGACCATTGAGAAGTTAGGTATTTTCTTTGCGGCGACAAACTCAAACAATTCAGATGTGACGTTGGCCGCAATCAGTACAGTTTCAGGTATTGGTTTATCTGACCGTTTCAATGAAAATTCGTCTATGTATAACATCCAAGGCGGCAATGATCATATTAATGCAATGAATAGCAATATCCGTAATGATGGTATTACCAATAAGGATATTAATGCACTGGATAAAGCTGAACGAAATAACATCAGTCCTGAACGTATGGGGCAGATTGTAGATAAATCCATAATTGCGACCGCAGCAGCGGTTGGATTAAGCAATAAAGAGCTTAAAGATGCTGAAAACAATGTAGTTGTCGATTACAAGCATTTAAATTACGAGCAAGAACGTGCACGTATTCAAAGCGGGTATGAGAAAGATGCCAAAATTCTTGTGGAGAAGAAAGACCTTGGCTTGACCAATCCGGATGGAACTTTAAAGGACCCTAAACTGAATGATCCGGTGAACGGGAAAATCCTTAAAACGACAGAATATGATGATCAACTGAAAGAAGCTGTTGAGAGAGGTGATCGAAACGCGGTCGTTGAAATTCTTACCAAGGAAAATGAGGTCTTAACAGGCATTGATGCTCAAAATCAGGCGGCAGCAATCAGGGCGGCGGCATTGGAATCGATACCTCAAGATTCAAGGCCAAGTGGCAGCACCAAGGCACAAACTCAAGTTGATTGATTATTAAAATAAAAGTAAGTGGTTATCCACTTACTTTTTTTAATTTAATTTGTTTCTGTAATGTTTGCTTATCTATTTTAATTTTATTAGTTTAACATTTATAATATTATTTAATATTGTTAAAAAAACGATAACGGAATTTAAAATATGGCTGACCCATTTGTTATATATACCATGGGCGATACCAATTTGTTCATGGCAGCCTTGAATGGCGTTGCAATGCTCTTTAATGGTCCCGACCTGTTTACGGGTAGTGGCTATATGAAATTGGGCTTTGGTGCATTTTTTGGTGCAGTCATTCTTCTGACAATCATGGTATATAACGCGGCATTTAAGCGGCAGTTTGAACTCAGACTGCTATTAGCACCGTTATTCTTATATATCATTTTAACCATGCCCAAAGTGGATGTTGCTTTAGAGGATATTTATGGCCAAGATGCTGTAAAACGTGTAGACAATATTCCTATTGGGTTAGCTATTCCGGCCGCTGTAGCCAGTGGTATCAGTGTCGTTTTAACAAATATTTTTGAACAGGCTTACAGCGTAGTCTCAGGCCATCAATCTATGATGCCGCGACTGACTGACGATGGCTTTGTGACTCCATTAAAACTGCTAAATGCTTTAAGGTCAGCAGCGACCATGGAAGGCTCAAGCAGCTTGTACCAAACAACTAAAAATTTCTATTCAAACTGTATTAATAACAACCCGCACTTCAATGCAGAACAATATAGAAAGTCTGCAAAGCCACTCGAATACTTAGCAACAGCAGGGGGTCAAGCAGGCGGTCTTGTATATATTATTCAGGAAGGTACAGGGAGTGATAACCCACAGGATTTGGTGACATGCCAACAAGCAGGGCAGATTTTAATATCTACAATGGATTCATTCATTGATGGCAATAAATCACCACAGGACACGTACAATATTATTGGTGATGTCACTAAATATAACTTACGTTCTGTGCTGAATGGTCAAATGCTTAGTAACGGATCAGCATCAGGTTCATCACCTAACAGCACAGCCAATTCGCGTGGAGCAGGGTTAACCGGTTATGTTTTTGAAGATGTATCTGACGCATTTGCTTCTATTGCTCAGGTTTCAGAAACACAAGCCCGTAATTTCGTTGCAGCAACATTATTTAACCCATATATGGAATCAGCTGCTTACTGTTCTGACCAAAGTTCAGGTCTTACCGGCATGGCGAAATGTACCGCATGGGTATCAGCAACTAACCAGTGGGAAGAAAAGAATGCCGCATCAGCAACAGGTTTTCTAAAAATGATGCAAGATGGTCAGAACATTCTGATCATGCTTTCTTTCCTACTATTCCCGATTATTGTTATTTTTGTGATGGTTCAGGGTGTTGGTTCATTCAAAATTCTTGGTAACTATTTAGCATTCACCGTTGCAGCCTACTTATGGGTTCCAATGGCATCTATCATCAACTTCTATATTCAGAACGAATTAGCAGAAGAATATTTCAAGGTTATTGCATCTACTGGCACTGACACATTGACTCTTTTCACAGCTTCGCAATTTTACGGTGCTGTAGCGCAAAAATTGAGTTTGGCCAATGGGTTGCTTGCTAGTGTACCTGTACTTTGCATGATGCTGTTCTCAGGCATGATGATGGGTATGAATCAGTTGACTTCACGTATGAATAGCGCTGATGGCGGCAATTATGATGCGAAAGTTAACTCGCCGGACATCCAAAAATCTGCTCCTATTGCGACTACGAACTCTGCTATTTCCATGAATGGTAGTGGTGTTGCTGAACGTCAAGGTTTGTTAGATGCTAATTTCCAAAGTTCAAGATCATATACAGCAACTCAAGCAGCTGCTCAAGAAAACAGTCAAGCTCATTCAGAAATGAATGCCAAGATGATAGGTTTACAACACGCTATTGCTGCTAAAACAGGTATTAGAAGCAGCAATTCAACTGGCTTAACCAATGCAACGAGTGAAACGAATGGTCAGGTATCCAATACATCCGATGTGGTAACTGATGGTTCGATCAATTCATCTGCGCATACAACCACTAATGCAGTTACAGCTAGTACGGCAGATAACAGAAATGAAACGGATGCTTTAACTAAGGCAACACACGGTGGATTTAATGGAAATGCTCAACTGAATACACCAACAAAGGGTGTAATGCGTAATGCTGATGGCTCAGTCAAGAAAGATGCCAATGGCAATGCCATGACGGAGAATAAGAATTGGGCAAGCGCGAGTGTTGGTGGGGCAGCCGGTTTTAATATTACTGGCACTGATGCTACCGCACACAGTTCGGGAGTAAGCCTGAATAAAGCCGATGGTGAGAACTTCAATGAAAGTAAAGGCAGTCAGTTTAACCGCAATCATCAGCAACAATCCGGTACGAATAACGCCTTCCAACAAGTATTTACGAATACTTCGGCCAATGAATATCTGAATAGCAAGGAAGTACAGGAAGCTATCAGCAAAGATGAAGATTTGAAAAAGGCTTGGAATGAAGCTAAAACGGCTGTGGACAAATCCACCTATACCCAACAAAAAGCAGAATCGATGGCAATGTCAATCGGCGGTAACATTGGTCAAGTTGTAGGTTCCGCTAATTACAATCAGGGTGGGGTTCAGGCGCTTAATAATGCTATTGCATTGAGTAGTGATCGTGAGGGTATTCAGCAACGTAGCCAAGAGTTCATAGCTCGCGGAAACATTGCGGGTAGTGATGCACATAAACAATTGGCAGGCTCTATTGTTGCGAGTCTAAGTTCGCCTGATGCAAATGTACGTGCAGCAGCGCAAAACCTGATTTCACCGAATTCTGCACAGCGTATGAATGATCTGTCAGCTAATGTCGGCAACACACAGATTCAGGCTCCGGAACGTCAAAACTATGGTCCGATTAATACAGGTTCTCTTGATCCATCAAGAGCCAATAACATTCAACCTGTTGGCAACAATAATCTAGGTCATACACCACGTATTGCGGCTTCTCAAGCCCCACCACCAAACAAACCAACTCAGCCTACCGCTACGCCTGCACCGCAAATTCCTCAAGCGAACAACTCTAATAATGCCGTTTCAAGTGCAGCACCGGCAGCGGAAGCGATTCTAGGAGCAACGAGAAAGCAGTAAGATTTATTATATTTAATAAAATAACCCGCAATTAAAGCGGGTTATTTTATTAATTTTTATTTCTTTAATGTTTTTATTTTTTATAATAATTGATACTATAATGTTTAAAATATTTTTGGCAAAATTTGGTCAACATTATGGATAGAAATATAAAACAAGAGTTTTATGAAAAGCTGATGAATCAAGGTATCTGTAAGATTAACAGCGTACCGCTACCATATAACATCAACCATTTCTCGACCTATGTTGAATGCCCTTACTACAATACCAGTGACACATCTTTCGCAATTCAATATTTGCGTTCAAACCTTTATTTAGAAAACTTGCGTACACAACCCTTGATGGTTTCAAACCTTCCGGTTGCATACTTTTCTGAAAATGAACTATGGATGCTGCTTAAACAAAATGTATATTCAATCCTGACATTTCCTGTAGGGGAAATCTCAGAGGAAATGTATGTCTATGCAATTGGGAAAGACCCAATGCTATTCGCGTTTCTTGGAACCAAACATCAAAACATTGAGATCGTTAAGTACATCATTGACTTTGAGCCTTTAATGCTTGAATTCGTGCATGATGACCTACGTTACTACTGGTTATGTGAAGCGGCTGTATCCCGTAACTGGCAGGCAATCAAGCATGTACCTACGGGTGATGTTCTTGATGAAGGAATTATTGAAAAGGCTTTAACTCATAAAGATGCCTTTATTATTGATATCGTTCCAAGCAATTTCCTGAATCAAGATATCTATGCGCGGCATTTTAAAACCCATCCGAAAAAGAGTATTGATGCAATCGTAAGTGCTCTACTTAATGTTCGTGATGTTGAATTACTTATTAATTTGATGGATACGACAGAGAATTTTGCTGTTGCGCGTCTGTTCAAGGAAGTAAACCCTAAAATCCTGTGCTCTAATGATCGGGAAGAAGCGCTATTAAAGCTATTTGCTTTACGTCCTAAATGGATTCATTACATTGATCCGGTAGCAATCACACCTAGAATTTTTGAACAGTCTATTGCAAATAATGAACTGGTTGCATTAACTCCGCTTACATGGTCAGCAGATATAATCAAAACTGCATACAACACCAACCGCAAGGCATTTATCAATATTCCAGTTTCACGCATGGGTAACATTGGTGAAGATCGTATGTTCCAAATCTTGCTGTCAGCTATTGACGAGGGGTGGATCAACGAATTACCGGCACACTTTTTCTCGAATATCTTGCTCGACAACGAGAACACTCATGCCTTATTAATGGAGCATCGTCCACAATATTCAGCAGTTGTAGCCAATAGTGATGATTTCGATTTTGATTTGCTGTCTAAGTTTGACTTTTCGGTAGATGAACTACTGCGGGTTAATGTAAAAGCAAATGAGTTAAGTGACGATCTGCTTGACCGCAATATTGCAAATTACGTTCTTTTAAACGATAGCGATAAAACCATGGAACGATCTATCAAGTTCCTTCAATCATATCCGCATCATCATGCTCAGATTCCGCAGAAATACCTTGAAAATAAAGATAATGCGCTGACCATTGTTGAGGGCGCTCCGATGGTATGCCGTTATCTACCTACCAATCAAGTATTTGAAATTTTCAAGAAGTTTTAATAAAGGGGTTTTTTGTGAAAACGCAGATTCTTTACGGTTTAAGCATGATGACGGTACTGGCGTGTTCAACGGGTGCTCATGCTTTAACTACTTATATGGGGTTAGACATAGCTCATAATGACGGTACGCTAAAAAAAGATAGTTTGAAGAAAACCAATCTTGAGCTTGAACAAAGTGGGATGTCTTATGGCTTAACTCTTGGTGCAGCAGTTACCGACCATATTGCTGTCGAAGTCTTTTACAGCAAATATGAGGATGGAACAGGCACTTTTGATGTACTTGGAGAAGAACTTGAAGTAAAGCAACAAGGGTATGGGGCTAGTGTAAATTTCCGTCATGATATCGTGGGTGATATCTATGGTGTGGCTACGCTTGGTATGAAACGCCTAGATACTAAAAAGGTCGTGTATAAAGATGATTTTGTGATGCTAAAACATGACGACAACACCAGTTTCAAGCCGTTCTTTGGCGCGGGTATTGGTGTAAAAACAACTGACCGGATCAACCTTGAAGCAAAGTATTCTCGATTTGAAGATATGAATACGATTAGCGGCACATTTATTTACCGTTTCTAAGACTGGATAGACATGAAAGCGATCACAAAATTAACAGCAATGACTCTATTAGGCTTTGCAGGGGCTACATCAGCTAATGCTTATTATGAGGATGAGAAAAATACAAAGTTCTATATTGGGTCAGATATAGCACGAATTAATGGGAGTGTTGAAGGTAAAAAAATCTTTATTAACAAAGAACAGGACCTTACCAATTGGGGATTCACGACCGGTTATGAGTTCAACAGTATATTCTCATTAGATGCTTACTATAGTGAAGATGATAAATTTGATATCAAAAACTACGGTGTCCGTTTCAATGCTCGACCAGTAATTTATGGTCCGATCTATGCTGTAGGAACATTAGGTTTAAATCAGACAGAATTTGTAGCTAAAGGTGCTCCGTTGACAGACAATCCATTTGCACCGGATTTTGATCGTAATGGCAATGCAAACTATGAACAACATAAGGATAAAACTGGTATTGATTCACTTTATGCTGTGGGGCTTGGATACCGCTACCAACAAGTAGACTTTGAAGTGAAGTACCATAAATTCGGTGACTTTGACGGCGTAATGGGATCACTCATGGTCCGTTTCTAAATAACAGATATTAAATAAGGAACCATATAGTTCAGCTATATGGTTCCTTTTTTTATGCTGATTTTTTTATTTCTTCGATTCTCAGTGGGATATAGTAGTTAATAGCTTCTGCAATCTGACGATCTGAAACACTATAATCAATTCTTAAAGTAGGAATACCGGCAGATGACGTTATAGCATCTCTTTTTTTGTCGCGCTGCTTCACCCGTGATGATCGGTGACTAGACCCGTCAATCTCTAAAATAAGTAAGACATTGAATTCTAGGTCGGAAATTAACATATCTACGTGATTTCTATTATATTTGTTTCTAGTCCTGACTTCACTACTTGTTAAAAACGCACTAAAACTAACCTGAGTATGCAATAAAACATTGTCAGGCAACATTGCATTAATTTTATAATAGTAGTCTTGTTCATAATCCATCAAAAGTTTTTTAGAATATACCGCATCCTCGATATATTCACTTACACTATCATCAGGAACATCAACTGACTCCAAAGCCACTTCCTGATTGGGTTTGTTGCTGACACTTCTAAAGATAGAGATTATGATCAGAAGGGTTAAAGCTAAAAATCCTATAGCTATATAAAACATAATCCACAAACTGAACAACTATTTAAAATTAATTATATATGATATTTTTTTCACAAACATTAGATAAGAGAATTTAAAACAATTTAATAAATTTTTGGGTTATAAGATTTATATTAATATTCTAATTGCTTTAATATTTTATATATTTGATCTAAAATAAAATTGATTTTGTATTAACAATAAATGGCCAATAGATGCTTCATAAAGGAAATAGCTTAATCGCTACAGACTTGGACCGTTATCTTTCTGCGAACAATCCAATCGGAGCCAATTCGGACTTTGACTTGATCAACGCATGGCTACAACACTGTGCCAGTAACTCCAAGAATACCTATGATAGTTATCTCAAAGAGGTTAAAAGGTTATGTATCTTTTGTGAGTCTATTGGTACTCATTTCACTCAGATCACGGCACTGGAAATCAATGAATACTTGGCGATTCTCAAGGAACCGCCGCCACACTGGTTGAAAGACAATAAAAGTACGGTTAGCCGATCTACTCAAATTCTGTATAAACCCTTGGCTATAAATTCTGTTGAGTATGCCCAAACCGTATTAAAGAATTTCTATGGTTATCTTCAAGATGCAGGGGTGATATCAATCAATCCGGTGAACCTCTCTGTCAAAATCAAAGCTGATACACCTTATGATCAGGCAGCCAAAGCTTTATCTTTTGCGGCGTGGGATTATCTCAGTGTTTGGCTAAAGCACGAAAGCGAAAAGGCAAACCATAAGAATAGAAGTAAGGCGATTAGAGATCGATGGCTAATGCACTTACTATATCATTCAGGTGCGCGGCGAGGATCAATTGTCGATCTGACAATGAACGCTTTTAAAATACAGGATAAAGGGCAGTACCGAGTTTGGACATTTGAGTTCATGCAAAAGGGCAACAAACCTCATGAAGTCATTGCAACCGATGAGCTAATTGATGAATGGACTTATTACAGGAAGGCGATTGGATTACCAAGCTTTCCATCAGGTGATGAGGGTCATATTCCTTTAGTTACAGCTGTAAGTAAGAATCCAAGTTCTATTCTGAAATCTACTAATAGCATTTCAACACGGGGAATTAACTATGTAATTTCAGAGTGTTTGGAATTGGCAGCAAATGACTGCGAGGATTATTTCATTTCAGAAGAATTGAAGAATACAACTTGCCACACATTCCGGCATACCAATGCAACACATCGATTAAGACTAGGGGCAGATTTGGTATCAACTCAAAACCATCTTGGCCATAGATCAATTAATACCACCATGATTTATTTAAGAGATACTCAAGAACATCAAGTAGAGAATACCCAAATCTTAAATCAAAATTTGAAAAAACGAAGTAAAGATTTCTAATATCCAATAACCGTGATAAACCCCGTAATGGGGTTTTTTTGTAATAAATAGGGCTTTCAGTTACAAATACTTACATATAGATATCTAAGTATACATCTGCGAACTAATTTGCATTTTGCTCAATAAATAAGCAGTTCTTAATGTTTTCTAAATCATTTTAAAAGGGTTTTAGAAGGCTTAAAAAGATGGAATTTGCTCAAGTTTAGTGAAGTTAAAATAAACTATAAGTAAATTTAGAGCTTTAATTTATAAAATCTAATGCGTAATAACTCTATTTCTAAATGCTAAATGTTCAGAGAAATTAATTTCAAAAGTAATGCTTTTGTAAATTGGATTGAACCCATGTAACAGTAAAAAACATTAGCATAATCTTACAAAAATGATAGGAATTGTTGACAAGCACATGGCTAAAAATCCGGCATTTATTACTGCCCATAATAAAAGTTATGAGCAGTAATCAGGGGAGTGGTGCTATAACCGGCTTATTTCATTGTGATTATCCTTGGCTGTAATGTTGAGCTAATAGCTCAACTTTTCAGGGTTTTAAGCATTTACACCCCTAAGATCAATAGACTAATTTGCAAAAAAGATTATGATGATCGGAATAATTCTTTTACATTCTCTTACAAAGTATTGCTATTGTTGTGGGCAAATGTTTAATATTACCTAAATAAACATTTCCAATATTATTTTATGCTAGTTTAATACTTAGATTCAGTTCGATTCTGGAAATCAGCATTAAATAAATTGGTTAATGATCTAGGAAGAAACTACTGAGTAGTTAATTTCCCATCTGAATAGACAGAAAGGTTCCCAAATGAATATGGTTAATCGAAACAAAAAAACTAAAAGCAATGAGCTTGCAAAAGCAGACTTAATTGCTAACTTGGATATGCCGGACATTTTACAGGCACTACAAGATGCAAATGACGTATTAGAGTCTCGTAAAAAACTTGATGCTAATGAAGCTGAATTGCAAATTGTTAAACTTGTAAATCAATATCAAATTCCCTTTGATCGACTGACCGATCTGCTTAAATCTTCAAATGCGATCTATGGCAACCATGGTCGTGTTAAGAAAATTTATGTGGATAGAAAGAATAAACGTAATAAGCCTTGGAGTGGCGTTGGTCGCCCGCCAAACTGGATTCGTGCAGCTATCGAGGAAGGTATCGACATTGAACAATTTGCTGTTGAGACAACTGATGAAACTCAACATACAAGCACTTGGTTCTTTAACCCTGCCCGACCTACTCAGCGTTGGAATGGTATCGGCGCTAAACCAATTTGGTATAAAGAGCTTGAAGCACAGAATGTTGATATGAGTCAGTATATGACTGTGCTATAAGTTATTGTATGTCTATTCAACGAAAGCACCTTTTTAAGGTGCTTTTTTTATGCCTAACTATTATCGAATAATAAAACAATCTGAAAACGATTCTATTTATAGAAAATAATTTTAATAATATTTTGCTTTTCTTTAATGTTTTTATCTATTGTTTTCTTATGTTTTATCTGCTAACACTATCAAACCACCTTTTTTTGTCTATTTTTTGATCTTTTTCTTAACTTTTAAAAGTGTCCCATTTTTTTGGACGGGTTAAGAGGGTTTGTTTTTCGATTTAGATGAGCAATAATGTTTGCATTAGCTCAAACATATTAATTTCTAAGGTGCGTTATAAATGAATAAAGAACAGGAAGGTCGCGTAATTCTCTTAGCGGCGCAAAAAGGTGGTGTAAATAAAACTTCAACCATTATTAATATGAGTTCTGTTTCGCATGGCGAAGGAAATAAAAGACTTGTTGTTGTTGATTTAGATGCACAGCGCTCAACAATTAAATGGAATACTAAATTCCGTACGGCAGAGACTTTGAAATCTGTTGATGCTTATTTCCCTGCGGTTACTGAGATTCCCGAAGGTATTACTCTTGAAACACTCATAGAGCTTTTACGTCCTAAGTTTAATGAAATCTACTTAGATACAGCCGGTTATATTGGTGATAAAACTGGCGAAGCTAAACGTATCCTAGAAGAAGCGATTCCACTTGCTGATTTCATTATTACCCCTGTTCGTGTAGGTCGTTTTGATGTTGATTCAGCATTTGAAACAATGGAATTCATTAATGATGTACTTGAAGAATCAGGTAAAACAGACGTTACCCGCGTACTGTTAGCCACTGATGTTCGTGGCCGTGATAAAAGCATGAATTACCTTAAAGAGGAACTCTTAGCTGAACGCATGGGTGAATTTAAAGATACATGGACATTATTAGAATCTTATATTCCATCATCGACTATCGTGGCAAAGAACATCGATAAAGGTGGTTCAGCTTTTATTCCTCAACGTGTTAATAGTGTTATTACAGCTACGGTCAAGGCTTATCGTGAAATGCTTAATGTTGGTGGTATCAAGTCTCGCGAACAATCTGAAAAAGAAATTCTTGCAAGTGTGACCAAAGAATTAGCCAAGTTGAAACGAGCTGCTAAGAAAGCGGTTGCAGAAGTAGAAGAAACTGAGGACTAAGCGATTTTGCTAGTCCCGCTTAATAAAATAATTTCGTAGGGAAAATTATGAATAGTAGTAAGTCGTTACTTGCAGAAGCCTTAAATGGTATGGGCATCGATTCAACAAACCCACCTTCAACGAAGGAAAAAATTGAAACCAGTTCGCACCAAGAGTCTTTAGTTGAAATCAAATTAGAGCAGATTGCGATTGCGCCACAGGTGCGTAAACGTATTGCTGATGTAAATGATTTGGTTGAGTCAATCGGTAAAAAAGGGTTAAACCAAAAGTGTGTTGTCCGTCATTTCTTAAACGATGATGAAAAGGCTAGATTAACTAAGTTATATCCGAAGGCTAAATATGTTCTTGTTGTTGGCCATCGAAGAATGACTGCCTTGAATATATTGGGCAAGAAATCAGAGAGTTTCTTGCTTAAACCTAAAGGCTACTATACAGATATTTGGCAAGTTCTCGAAGATCAGCTTGATGAGAATGAAAACCGCGAAAACATGAGCATTTACGATCATGCAAATTCCATGTTCCTTGCACATCAAAGTAAGCCGGAAGCGACATTTGAAGAAATTGGTGCTGCATTTAAATATAGTAAAACAGTAGTTTCCAAATATATTCGTATTGCCACTTATATTCATGAGGAAGCAGAAAAAACCCTAAGTAGTTGGGGTGTCACCTCTGTAAATTCTCTATATCACATTGCAAAATTTATTAAGGATGGTTTGGACTGGCAATCACTGTTAAAGCAATATGCAGTAGATAAAGATGGTAACTTTGACCCTTCAAAAATTACTGACAAACTTGTTACTCAAATCAAAGATGATATTGAGAATCCTAAGCCTGAACCGACTGAGGTTCCACCAGTTGAAGCAGCTGTAGATATTGATCCATTGATTGTTAATGGTGTTCAGGATCAGCAACCGACCGATCAAGCACCGGTTAATACTATCCCTGCATCTTCTGATCCAGTTGAGGAAGTTGAAAAGCAAGATACCTCTACTTCGCGTGGTGAACCATCAACTACCAATGTACCGGCTTCTGCAAATCCAGTGTCACAGCCGGCGACAAATGCTAAGGCTGAACCATCTGACAATACCAAGTCTGAACCAGTAGAAACACATAAAACTGAACCTACTACGGCGCAACCGGTGATAGCTTCAAATAAAGCCGATTTCTTGAAAGGTATTGCTTTCGTTCTTGGCCAAGACCCTGATTGTGATGCTAAAGCGATTGCAAATATTCTGAATAATGGCGAGTCCGGCTTTGAATTGGATGCCCATTGTCAAAGTATCTATGATGAATTGATCCAGTTGGTTAAGTAGTCATAAACTCTATAGAGCAGGCTCCCTACCCTGCTCTTTTTTTTTGGGAAGGGGAATCATTAATGATTATAGTTTTGGTTCGATACGTTCATTATTTTTAGTTGGTTCCGTACGATCAGTCTGCTGTCTGTCATTTAAATATTTACTCGCCGCCTTTAGCAAAGCAGAAGGCAGTTTTTCGGATACAGAATTAATAGTATTTTCAGCAGCATGAATTACTAAAAGAATCATAATAAATTTTGCCCAAACCAATGAAGCCACTGAACACAACATAAGCACAATCAACCAAATCAGAAGTGAAAAACCAAAGACTGAGGTTAAGAGGGTGGCAACCTTAATTCCGATCAGGAATATCACAAATATTGGTCCCATGAACAAGATAAACTTTAGGGTACTGTTCTTCTGCATTGCATATCCTTAATTATTTTGATGTTTGTTATGGTCATTATACCAAAGGTACTTATATCCCTACTAACTTCATATTTTTTCGTAGATAGAATTCATTGAATAGAACAGCCAAATAAGGACAGAACATGGTAAGAGGATATAAAGAGCATATAGAAAAGAAAAAAGCTATTCGAGGGAATAGCTTTTTTAGTAAGGATAGTAAGAGCTGATTAGGCTGATACTTGATGTTGTGAACAAAATTCAAAAATTGCGCAAAATTCTTGTAAAAGATCAAATTGCTGACAAACTTCAAAAACGACAGTTATATCAGAAATCAAATTTTTCAAGATAACGACAATTTGCAAATTACCAATTGGGCGTAAACAGTCAATGAGTCGCTGAAAAAAGGAAACTTCATTGCTTTTAGGTAAACGACCAACAGTGTTCAGCTTATTTACATAAGCTTCTATCAACATGCGTTGACGTAAGCTGAGAACTGGTTCATGAAAACAAACTCCAGTATAGAAGTTTAAGCAAGAATGAGTTACATCAGTACAGAAATTGAAATAGTGAGGTATATCATTAACTACAGAAGCAGTATCAGAATAAGTAACGGTACAGCAAGCATCAATGATGGATTGAGCATCATCTAAAATTGCTTCGATACTTTCCTCAGATAATTCAAGAAGGCTTGGAACAAGATTGGGCAATGTATGGAGACTATGAAAAACAGGAAGTGAAGTAGCTTTGCGAAAAGACCACACATTACCTAATTTAATTTTCTTGCGTCCAACATTTAACAATATTGTCTTAGAATGAATAAACATTCCGAATGCCAACCATACAGCCAAACTCGAAATCGGTTTATCGACATCTAGTTTTCTAAAATCCCATGTAATAGAAGATACAAACTTGTTGTGATGCAAATCAAAACCAAAAGGAAAATTAGTCTTAACAGCTAACAAAGTTTCTCTTAAATCAATGGAATAATTGGTATTGCCGTGGCAATGGGGCTGTATATTCTCGAAACCATAACGTAAATAGCTATGGATTCGCTGAACGTAACGTGCACCAGTTGGTGTGCCTACTTTAGAAACTAAAGCATTCATGGTGATACTCCGATTAACGCTCGGATGACGGAAAGGTACGCTTTTGCGTTAGACCAAACCCGTCATCAAGCACTATTAAAAAATAATGATGAATAAGGTTAGGTCAGCAAAATAAATGCGACATTTCAGGAACTATCGTACTTGCTGATTTGATATTGTTCAATAGTTTTATTTTTAATAGCCAAACCATATAGCGGATAATTTTTTTATATTCAAAAAAATCCGGACACCGCCCCTCTATTCAGTATCATTGTAGGCTTTGAACCCTGAGTAACGATTGACGGGATCACATAGGTATAGCGAATCGTCACAGGCATCCGGAACGCCACGGCGACTTCATCAGAACGTGATTCATAATAAGTCTCTTTATCTTGAGTAGACTCATACGGGGTTGGTGGTATCAGCTCCCCTTCTGAATTGAAGTTCTCTTTCAATATATTCAAGCATTTAACAAAATACAATTATTACACTGATAAGACGGGCTACTGCCATAATAAGCTTAAAAGAATGCAGCATTTTGGTATAGATTTCCGCATGAACGAAGAATAATTTCATTCAATGATTTTTGATCCAACCAAACCCCAATAAAAAAAGCCATCATAGAAATTTCTAGGATGGCTTTTTAATTGAATGGGTGCATGAAGTTAATCACGCACCTGTAACTGTTCAGCGTATTTGGTATAGGCATTGGCTATAACGACTAGAGAAGCCAATAAACAGCCAAGTCCAATAACTAAATACATCATGATTGCGTATGTAGACAAATCTACTGCACCAATCAAAGGATTGACTACACCCATAGAAAGCATGATTGCAGCATAGAAGCACAGCGAAATAGAACAAAGCAAAGACATGAAGAACGTCATTGATCGATAGCAAAGGATCAGGACCATATAGGTGACTACTAGACTGGCCATGAGTCCTGTAAATACACCAAAGGCATAAGCTGTTTCGGTTGGTGCATTCAGGCAAGTCAGCGAAATGATTGCTAGAACAAACAGAACAACTAAAGCATTTTGGATATTATTCATAAATTGATACTCCGGATTACGCTCGGATTGCGGAAAATTTGTTTGCACAAATCCCCCACAATAACCAAGCATGGAATTGTTAGGGATTTTACTTTTGTGCAATAAAACACAAATCTTCAAAAAGAATACTAACTGTCTATGTCAGTCATTTCTAGTATTGAAATCGGTTTTTTGAGTGATAAAGGGGCTTAAATCAGAGCGATATCACAGAAAAACAGCTGAAAAAGCGCGGATTTGAACTTGCGCCGTAGCGGTACTAAATTGGACGGTATCAGAAATGAGAAAAAGCTATTCAGAATAAATCTAAATAGCTTTTTAGAAGGATAATTATTGATGATGAATCAATAACTGAATTCAAAACAACTATCAATGTATGAAAGCATTGAAATTGATTTGGTGATATCTATAACTTTGAAATCAAAGTCATAAGCAACTGTATTAAGTCTCCAATCAACATAAGCCCTAATGAAATTAGCATTTATGATGTCGGATGAATTAATTAAAATATCAATTAACTCAGGTTTAGCCAAGTGAACTGAAACATCAGAACAAACATAGTCACGGTATGATTTAACTAAATCATATCGAGCCAAAGCCATGTATAAACCTAATGGACCAGTAATAAGGCGCATACCCAAAGAAGCAAACATCGTATTAGGATTAACCCAAAGACGGTTTGGAACTTGAGAAAAATTGATAGTGAAATGCTTAGATAAAGTTTTCATTGTGTTTACTCCGATTAACGCTCGGATGACGGAAGAATCGCTTTTGCAAGCAACCAAACCGTCATCAAGCACTATTAAAAAATAATGATAAATTTGGGTTAGGTTTGCAAAATAGATTGCGAAACTTCAATTAAAATACTACTTAGAATTTAGAAGTTTAGCAACTGGATAAATGTGAGCTACGGCGCAGGCCATGTTTAACTAATGTGGATTGCTATAATGATAAATATAGGAGGTTACAGTGTTGAGTGAATTCCTTTCCGGTGCACTGTCAATCGCATTGCTACCCGTGGTAATTTGGGATTTATCGACCCCCGATAAAGCCGGTTTCAAAAACCTTGACCGGTCATCTTCTCTTGATTTAATGAAGCGCTACCCCATTTTCAGCCTACTCTATCGGATGCCATTATGAATTCAGAGAAATACAATTGTAAGGACTACATGCGTAATAACCTTTAGACACAGATTAAAGTTTTAAAAATATTCTTTAATTTAAAAATATTAAATTAATTGAAATCGTTATTTTTATCTATTAATTTATAGGCGTGGTATTTTAGAAACTCGTTATAGGGACAAAAATGGAATTGAATGGTAAAACATTGGTAAATTTATCAAGTCAAGAATTAATCGAATTAAAAAGTAAAGCGGAAGAATTAATACAAACTAAAGTGCAGCAAGAGGAAATTCAGATTCTTGAGAATTTTGTAGAACTGGTCCGTAAAAAGAAAATTCCTTATGCAAAAATTATGCGGGTTCTACGTGAAGAAAATGCGATTATTGCCCCTCTTGATCACGAAGGTTATGAAAGCCCTATCTATTTCAATCCAAAGAATCCTACCGAGGTCTATGATGGCCATGGCCGCCGACCTAATTGGGTGAAGAAATTAGGTGATGAGGGTATTAACCTGAAAGACTACATTATTAATAAGGACGCTCATTTCAACCCGAATATGAGTTGAACTATGGCCAAGAAAGTACGGTGCTAAATGCGCCGTATTTTTTGTCTGCTAAAAAGAAAAAAGCCAATCTTTAAAAGAAAGGCTTTTTAGTCAAAAAATAATACAAAGATTAATTTGTATTTTTTAATTAAGGAAATTATAAACCGTGAGAACAAGTGCAAAAACACAAGAAATCATGGCTAAAATATTCCAAAATTTAGATGCTTTAGGCTTAGTCTTGGTAGACTTAATAGCAGAAAGCATAGGAACGCTTTTAACAGGTTGATCTGAAAAAAGTGTTGGTTTAGTTGATTTTGACATACAGGACTCCGATTAAAAAAATGATACTCGGATGATGAAAAGCAATCGCTAGGATAACTAATCATCATTAAGCATCGTTGATGAAAATAAGTTAGTTAAAGCAATTACATTTTCAACTGTAATAGTCAAAAAAATTAAATTATAAAATGTAATTAAGACATGCAAAGTTACATTGTAGATGAAGATTTATAGAGTTTGGACAGTTGATTAAATAATTCCAAAGTTTTATTCGCGTGATTGAAAACGGAAATAAGCTGAGAAACCATAAAAATAACTGCGATCAAACTTAAAACCCCATAGCTTGAATCAGAAGTGATCGCTAGATCGTAAGTAAACTGAGCAGCATAGCAGCCAATAAAACTTAAAAAGATCGCAAAAATCACTTGGAGTACACTGAACGTAAGTTCAGAAATTTCAGATTTGAATCTGAAATTAGACAAGCTAAATGTTATATAACAAAGCGCACCAAATACTGCTAGAGACAGAACACTTAGGAACTTTTCGTCTGCGTAAAACCACAGAATCAAAGAAGATGCTAATAAAGCACCAACAAGTGTAAAGAAAACAGCAAAAATGATGGTGTCGATTACATTAGATAATGTATTCATAATAGATACTCCGATTGGCGCTCGGAACACGGAAGAAAACGCTTTTGCGAATGATCAACCATGTCCAAGCTTAATTTAAAAAAATTAAGAATTAGAATTGGTTGTATTGCAAAATAGATTGCGGTTCTTCAAGTCACATCCTATCTGCACGGATGTTTTTGATCAAGTGTTTTTTGTCATAAAAAAAGCTATTCAAATAAATTGAATAGCTTCTTAAATGCGGATTAATCAGGTTAGTGATTAAACTGGAATTGCCTTAATGTGTCGGTGAACAACATCAAGGCGATTAAGTCCGGCCCATACCTCAGTAACATTCCAATCACGGTGAGTAATAACTTCGCCGGTACGCCATTGAATGTAAGACAACACGAAGTTGGCAGATTCAACGTCTAAACCACGGGTTGCGGCATTATAAGCAGATGGATCACACTCATAACGCACATTCACTGGATTGAACTCACATTCATAATCACTTATGTAGGTGAGTAGATCGAAACGGCCTAGAGACGCATAGAGCGAATCTAATCCACTCAATAACTCCTTTTCAAAGGTCTTTTGAAGGCTGAGACGAACCAATTCAGGTAGATCAGGTTTTGCTAAAACTTGTTTAATATTTTCATCCATAGCTAAAGAACGCTCGAATGAATTATTAACCATATTTGCAAAATTGAATTTTGTACCGAATTTTAATTTACACATAGTTTTTACTCCGATTGACGCTCGGAATACGGTTAAATCGAATAGTGATTCAACCGTATCTAAGCATTAAAAAAATAATGAATTAAATAGATTGAAGAACTATAAAAGCTCGATTTAACACAGCCATGGTAGATGTTGTAGATATGCAGTTCAAGCCCTTGCAGAAGAAAAGCTACTTAGAAAATTCCAAATAGCTTTCAGTCAAATAGATCACAGTGATTAAACTGAGATTAGATAACTTTTTTCTGTTTTTTGATCTTAGGTTCACCAATATCAAAGCCGTATGTATTAAATACATTTCTGAAAGTATAGATCACCGATCCAACAACAAGAGCTGCTAGAACAAGGAAAATTAACGCAACAAAGAGCTGATGGTACTGGTGTGAAGTCACATACTGGTAGCCTACGGAACCGACCATGAATGCGATTGTCAGCCCTACACAACTGCTTTGAATTGCATCTTTCCATACCTGAACTTTAGATTCTACAGAGAACCGTTTACCAATTGACTCAAGGCCAAAGCTAAACAGAATCAGCAGACCAATGACAGGTATCAGATTTTCACCAAAAATGCTGAAAACCACATATAAACATCCGGTAAAAATCAGGATGTATGCCGCAATAGCAAGCGATACTAGAAGGAATTTAGATGTCCTTGACATGAAGTTACTCCGATTGATGCTCGGATGACAGAAACGATCGCTTTTGCGAAAAATTAACTGTCATCTAACACATTAAAAATATTGAAAGAATTGAGTTAATTAGCAAAATGAATCACGATGTTTCATTTGTTATCGTATAGATTGAATAGATATAGTTCAATATGTTTTTTTATATGTCTGATGATGTATGGACGGCGCTTTGGCCGACCTTACATCAATGGTGTTATCAGAGTGCGCTGATCCAACAAAAATATTGGAGCTGACTCGGATTACCCCTACATACCTAAATAGTGGATTTTGAAAAGCATTGAAAAGTTTTGGTTCTCGGTTAGGCTTTTCCGACTACTGGCTCTACAGTGGTTAATTTTTCAAAGTGTGCATAGAAGCAGGCCAATTGAAACTTATGCTGATTAAGTTTTTGATCGATGGCTTTTATAAAAACACTTTCATAAGGCATTTTTTTCGGAGGATTAATCGTCATAAGTGTAAATAGCTGATGATCAATTTCCTCCTGTTGAACCTTATACAAGGTGAAGAAACTTTCGCTTCCTTTTTCAGAATTTAAACTAATACTACCAACCTTAATTTTAGGCTTATGAATGCAATCAATTTCATAGTAAGTATTGACGTTAAGCTTAATATTGCATTCCAAAATATATTGCTCCCCTTTCCATACAATAGGTTCAGAGAAAAGAATCTCTAAAGGAATATATGTGAGATAGCACCGGAATAACTTTTGAGATAAGTCATAATCAATTTTCGTATTCTTGTCCTGACTCAATCCAATTGAGCCTAATTTAAGATCAAGTTGAAATTCAGTTATATTTGCCAAAGAAATATTGAAAAGTCTTGTACGGATGATTTCTAAAATTTCGTCATGACTAAATTTATAATCATTTTGATCTATTGTGATTGGACCAATAGGATTCTTGGGATCAGTAAACTCAATCAGCTTTTCAGATTGATATTTAGAGAATGTCTTGCCGACCTTAAAGGTATTTTCCGCAAGGTGATTTATTGAAAAAACATAACCATTGTTACCAAGCAATTTTTTGTAATTAGCTAAACATTCTTGGGAAAATTGCACCCTCTTTTTCCCATATCCAAGATCAGTAATATTTATAGGATCAAAAAGATTCAAAGGTAGTTTATTTTGATTCATTAAAGAGCAGTAAATAGATTGGCCATGATCATAAATATCTAAAATGTTTTGATCGATTGTAATTGATTCAGGCAATCCTTGATCAAAGGTTGATGCAACTAGCGTATTGAGGATAGATGAATTGATAAAGCTTATTTTATCCGTGTTGAGCATTGATACTGCGGTCTTTTCAGCAGACAGCTTTATACTTTTTAACGGGCTGTCTTTACCAAGGAGGTTCAGATCAAGCTTGCAATCTAAAATATAGGCAACGATATATTGAAAAATATAGTCAAATATTTGAACTTGACCGGAATCTGATAGAAATGAGTAATCTGATTGTCTGAGTCGCTCTAAATAGACATCTTTGGGCTGTAATGGTTCCAATACTTCGTTTTTCTTTATAGCTTCGTTTAAAGCCGTAAAGCTCTTGTATCCATAAGCATAAGAAAGAATAGTAAGACAATGATTGGGGCTAAAATCGTATTTTAGCAAATTTACCCATGCAAGAAACATGGCCAAATTGTGTGCATGATTTTGAAGTGAGTTGGTTTCAAAATTAAAGGTGCGAGTAAAATCTAAAGGCTGCATTATTTTCCCCAAACGATTCACTACGGCGTAAGTTTAAAAAAAATCGCATGAGTTAAAATGCAATTTAAGAAGTTTTTTACTGATGTGTTTTAGCTCTTACGCAGGCAAGGTTGATCACTCCTGACCCAAATATAATTAAATTTCAGGTCAGGCACAAGCACCACTAGATTAAATTTTTCTCGTACGTGTCAATTAGCTGATTATAGTATCTTGATACTTCATACTTGGACCTGTTGAGCTTTTGGTTCACCTTTTTGATGTAATAGTCCTTAAAAGGCAAAGCACCTGAACTGAGGGATATCACAGTGAATGAATCAATATTGACTGGTATGCCTACGTCATCATGGAACAATGAAATGCTAAAGGTAGATTCATTACTATGAGTTTTTATATCAAGGATTTCAAAAGCAATTTTGTTATATGAATTGGTGACGGCATAGTGAACCAATAGGTCTTGTAATACACGTATATGCAGCTCAGCTTTATGGCCATCTATATCTATTAGCCTAGTGAACTCTATTTCACTTTTGCAAGGTGTTAAGAAAGCAAGAACTTCTGATAAATTAAGACAATCCTCATGTATATTTTCAATAACAGAATCATAGTCATCATCTAAAGCCAAGGACACAGCATAATGCGATAGATCACCAAAGGTAGTCGGTAGTACATAGGTTTCAAATATAGACCTATAGTGCTGTTCTCCAAGCTCAGGATAGCGTATTGACGTTATTTCATAGTCAGGCTTAGGTACAATAAAATCTGCACAGGTGGTTGTATTTGCATTTGGTGATTTCGGCGGTTGATCAACAATAAGATGAGCGCTATTAAAATGATGGCCAACAAATTTATTTAAGCCATAGATTTTTTCATTTAAGAAATTCACAAGCCGAATATCAAATAAAATCTCATATTGATTTGATCCTCTAACATCGAGTGATTCAACCATATCAAAGGTGAAATCAAATTTTTCAAAAGTATAAAGATTCTTTAAAGAATAGTGATATGAAAGAAATTGTCTGAGGTACTTTTTAGGTAAGGTGAAAGTACATGGGAACTCATATATATAATGAGATACGAGTACCGTATTGAGGAATGCAGCAGCTAAAAAAGAGCGATTTTTGAGATTAAAAAACCTTAACACCGAAACATCTGCATGGAGCACAATACCATTCAAATTTGATGGACCATTGAGCGTGTTTAAGTCCATATTTACGTCAATGATATAACTCGCACACATATCAAAGAAATGATCAATTTGGCTATAGGCCAAGCCGACCCCTATTTCACTCAGCCCGAATAAGGCATTTAAATCAGCATTGATTAGCCGGTCAAAATAGGTTTGATTAGTTTGGATTGATTCTAATCCTGAATTCGTTGTAAGCGCCGTCTTTAGAGCTATGTACGTTTTAAAGCCATGAGCGATTGCAAGTATTTCCAAACAGGTATTAATCGTAATATTAATTTCAGGAATACTTTCGCCGTCTAAAGTTGGACCGAAATACCAGTTAGATATTTTCTTAATGTTGTAGGCGTGAGTTTTAAAATCATTAGATTCAAAGTTAAAATCATCAAAGATTTTCATTTTATTTGTCCAAGCGATTCAGGCGTAAGATTAAACAGTCGCATGGGTGAGTATGCAGCTATATATTTTTCCAAAATTAATTGATGTGTTTAAGCTCTTACGCAAGCAAGGTTGATCATCCCTATCAGCAATATAACAACATTTGATTGGTCAGTGAATCTCTAATCTTTAGTCCGCAAAAGACCCTTAGCGAATTTTAGGCAGAAAAAAACCACTCAAAATAAATTTTGAATGGTTTTTTATTGAAATTGATTAGTGAGTATTAAGCACTAACTAATTCATCAGAAGTAGATTCCGAGGTATCTGTTGGAACAGATGCAACAGAAGCTTCTTCAGGATAAAGTTGATCCCACATGAAAAAAGCAGCTTTACTTGCTTCTTTTAATGCTGTTTTAAAGAAAGTCTTAGTATCTTCTTTAGAAGCCTGTAACCATCCGTAAATATAATCAGCATGTGATTCTAATGGAATCTTTTCAACTCCGAACATAGAAGAAGCGAGTACAGCGGTAAGCTCTGCAACAACTTCTTCTTTTGCATAATCAATTGAACCAAAAACATCTTTTTTCCAGTCTGGACGCACGTACCGGTGAGTAGCGTGGCCAAGTTCATGAAGTAGCGTATTAATATAGCCAACTTCACTATGGAATTCTTCGGGTACTGGCAAATGAACTTCATGCTTTGAAGGAAGGTAGAAAGCACGACCTGATTCATGATGATGAACAACTTTGACATCCATTTTTTCAGCAAGTGAATAACAGATTTGTTGTTGTTCGGCCAAGTCAGGTAGAGTCATCAATTCTTGCGAAATGATTGGATTACCATCAGCATCAATACATTGGTCCAAGTTGAAAACGGTATAATATTTGGCAAACCAAATTTCCTTACCATTTTCATTGAGAACCGGTTTTTTAGTTTCTTTATCTTGCAAGGTGCTCCAAAATTCCACAGGAGAACCTTTTTGACCTTTTACAACAGACCAACCTTTCGATTTAATCTGATTGAATGTGGCCCATTCGCGAGATTTGAAACCAAGTTCATTAGCAAGATGAGTCAGAATGAAAGCGTTAATTCCGTTATATCGCTTACCAGTGGCAGCGTTACGATGCGGACGAGCTGCACCGAAAGGAATTTTCCAGTTTCCTGAAAGAAATAGAGCTTCAATCTGATCAGCCAAAGCAGCAAATTTGTCTTTAGCAGTTTCTTTATTGATTGAGTTAGATTTAGTCATGGTGTTACTCCGATTGACGCTCGGATGACGGAAAAGTTCGCTTTTGCGAGTCTTAACCGTCATTGAGCAATTAAAAAATTAAAAGCTTATGAATAGTTAAGAGTGCAAAATCAATGCGACTTTACAATGATTATCCTACTCAATGATCAGGACTAAAGCAATTCGTTTTTGAATGATTGGCGCGAAAGGTATTATTAATTAATAAACATTTATGCAATATTTGGATTATACTTTTATTGTAAAAAGCTAATCATTAGAAGAAGGACAGAATATGCCAACAATCGAAATCAGTGAAGAAACCCAAGCGATCCTAAATAAACTTGAACAAGAATATGGTGTATCCCCTGCTATCCTTTTTGAGAAGGCTGTATACATGGCTGCGAAGATTAATAAAAGTGACTTAAACGATAATAGTTCTGTAGATAATCTTGTCGGACTACAATTGGCTTACTTAGGCTGTGCACAGGCAATGATGAAAAATATGAATGCCGCGAAGATGGTTTTTGAAGCATCACATCTACGTTTAACTATCGAAGATATGAATAGTGCTGATTTTCAGGAAAATGGTTGTATGCCTGACAATGAAGTTCAGCCGATTTCTCGGTTGCAATCGTAGACAGAACGGAAGGCGCTGATATTTATTGAAGGTTTTGCATTTTTATACTGGCATATTAACCAGTCCCGAATATTGAAAAGCAAAAAGCCCGTCATGACGGGCTTTTTTTATGCTTTGGAATTTTTATACCTTAGCAGTCTGTTTAAATTTCGCATTAGTGTCAGGATAAACATTCATAGTGTATTTATCGCCATTCACCATGACCTGAATCACACCCTTCCGACTATCGATGCGAAGTACAGTCGCATTAAAGTACCGGATAACTTCATGAGCCTTATGCACTGAAATTGGTTTTTCGGATTTTAAAATATCACTATATAACTTCTGATCGTGAAGCTCACGGAAATCCGCAAGTAATTTCGGTCCTAATATTACAAAACCGATAAAAGAGATTAGCAACACGGCGAAAACACCGGTCATCATACCCAAAGATAAGCAAACGGCGAATGCTATAAATGGGATGGCTAAGATTATGAGCGCACGTAGAGCGACATTATTCATAGTGGTGCTTTCATGTTGATCTATAGTTACTGGCTTCATCTTACATTCTCACTTTCAACATTAACAATTATTTTTATCTTACAAGCCGATTATAACAATCACACTTTGTTACTGTAAAGTGGTATATGTTATATTTTAGGCAGATTAGTATGTATCTTTTCTAATTTTACATTAGTACAAGCTCATACTAATTAGATACTAGACATATAAACATGCCTATACTATAGTTAAAATCATCAAATTTATAATTAGTACAGGGTTATTTATATGAAAAATGAATGCGTTGTAGTCCTTACTGCCCGTGGAAAGACCCGCATACTCCGTGAAGGTGGCAGCCAGTCATGGCGTTTAAATGCCCACAATGCAGGCAATTGCCCCTACCTAGTATGCGTACAAAATCGACATCAAAATTGGGGTGAGCCGGAAGCGCCGCACCATACAGCTTTTTTAGTTGGAAAGATTTCAGGTGTTAGTAAATCAGCGGAACCGGAATGTGATGATCGTTGGATTATCCATATCAGTGAGTATGCAGACATTAATATCCCTGACTGTTGGGATGGCAACCGGAATCCAGTTGCATACCGTACCCTAGAAGATTTAGATATTGACATTACCAAGCTCCAATTTACTAAACTGGACAGCGCACAGGATCAGGATCGCATTCAAACACCGCCTGTAGAAAAACTAAGTATTGAAGAAGCAAAAAAACTTTTGGCCAAAAGCTTCAACGTAGACGAAGAAAAGATCACGATCACGATCAATTTTTGAACCTTGATAAGTACATCTAGCAATCTATCAACAATTGGAGCTTCAAGCCATGAGCTTTCTATCACAACAGTCTATAACCAAGTTCAAGCTATCATCCTTTCTCTCGCCAAAGGTGCGGCAACAAATACAGCTTGATGCAGACGATATTATTTATGATGAACCCCTTCGCAGTATTATAGAGTTCTCAGGGCTTGATCTGACACCGGAAGAACAAGCAGGCATTAACTTGAGTGATGATCACAAGTTGCTATTGGGTATCGACTCTAAGGATCGCCTTATCTGTGTACTGGAACGTGAAAACCACACAGAAGTCTATAGCTTTGAACAGCTACCTACTGGTACATATAAAGCGATCATTGACTTTGATCACTACCTCAATTTTAAAGTCATGGTCGAAGGAAACGGTGAGGTTGGGCCTATTCCGAGTGTTTTTGTTGAAGGTGTATTGTCAAATCGAGATACCCTAGATCAGTTACTCAAGGACCCCGAAGATCAGGTTCATGCCTACTACAATGCTGTTATTGCTTTATGTGCGCATTTCTTTGATATGGGTATGGATTTTGAGGATGATGCACTTGTTAGGTTAGATAAACTTCAAGGGCTATCTACCTTTTATTTGAAGTCTCTTAGCAATCACGTATTACGCAATCAGCTAGATAAAGAATTCGATAACTCTAAACCGTATGACGATTGCGTTACTATCTTTTCCACCGAAGTTATTGAGCTGTTTGAAGAAGATCGATTGGCAATTGATCTTGAGGATGACGAAGAAATGATGATCTCTATCGATAACCGGAATCGCTTGTTCGCTTCAATTGTCGGAATAGATGAAAATGGTGCTTTCGATTATGAATCAAATTTTGTTCTTGAGCAGCTGCCGGCCAAATCATTCAAAGTGATTCACACCCTGTATTGTGAAATCGTTGATTATGTTGAACAAGAATTTCCCGAAGGTGTGAGTTACATGGAAGAAAAGGCCTTATTTAATGTCGTAGTAAATCTTTTGCGTGGCCGGAGCATGTTCTATGAAATGCTTAAAATGAATAAGAAAGACTTGAAGAATTTAATTCGCCATAAAATTTTACCTATCGAATTCTCACAGTATTCGTGCTGAGATTGATAAAGCAAAAGCCTTACTGAGTAAGGCTTTTTTATTAGTCGTATTTCTTAAATCTGTTCTAATACATCGGATTGAACTTTTAGAAATTTTCGCAATTTCTGATTCTCTTGCTGCACATAATAAAATTTAAGTAATTCGTTATTGAAATCTGTATATAGGGCCGTTAAATGGTTCTCTATTTCGCTTTCTACGGCCCCTTTCCGGTAGATCAGTAGTGTGGCATCAGCTGATGCGTATTGCGGCAACTGGTAAGCTACGGCGCACACATTCAAGCTACTTACAGCTGAACAGATATAAGCAAAATCATGATTAGGAATGAGGATTGCTTTATATGCCGCGTTGAACTTTCTAACCGCATCCGGCTCAATAGTAATGAAGCTGAAATTTGCTTGCAGGGGAACGGGTATGTTCAGTTCACTGGCTATATATAACGCCGTGGCAAAATGATGTGAGCCGCCGCTATTCGATAGGTATAAACAGTCTTTCCATCCAAAGACGCGAATATTGTCATTGGTCTTTTCTTGGCTAATGATCCTGATTTCGCTATGAGCCAAATTTTTTTTAAGTTCCTCTTTAGTCACTTTGAAATATGGTCGGCAATAACGCTCTACAAAGTGAGCTATGGACCCACATTCCATTAAATTTGACTTTGATGCACCGATCCCGCCGACCTCAGTAATATCAAATGCGAGTTTGCCACCGGATTTTATCTCTACAAACATTTCATGAAAGATATCTGTCAGTTCATTAAGTACAGGTTCCACATCTTTATAGGTCGTAAAGTAATGGACTGGTGAATCATAGTTATGATTATTGGCTATTTCTTTCAGTTTATGCAGCTGCGCCACATCATAAAGATAGATCGAATTTTTATTGACCCAAGCTACCTTATTTGGCTCAAGAGTGAGTAACTGATCTTTCAGGGATTCCATTAGATAATCTCCTGACTAAGTTCATGCGAATAGTTAGGCTGATTTGGAATATTGCTTCGTGAATAGTAGATAAGTTCAGGATTGAAATTTAACTGATCGACAAGATTTTTAGTAGCCATTAAAGCACTATGACTTAATGAAGAATTGGACTCGCCTTTTACTTGGTGCATTACTAAATGTTTTGTTCCAGTGTGATGCGTCACAATTGAAATTCCTACCGTACCGCGCTCATTATTACCATGCACAGAAAAAGCAATATATGTTCCTGAGCAGATTTGTTCTAAAAAGGTCGAGAATAGGCAATGCTTCATTGTAATAGCTTCTTCAAACACCTGATGGCTATCAGTGAGTAGGCAGAACGTATAGCCATCTATAGTAGTTTTAAATGGCTTGAATTGCTTCCATTCAATCAGCTCCCCTTTTTGTCTTTTTAAAGCCTGATCATGCCAAATATGGGCATTACGAATTAAACTATTCAGAGTTGTCCGTGTGCTAATTCGCTGCAAATTAGGATAGAAAGATTCTTTAGGCATTAATCCATTAGAGTTCTCTAGGCTGTTATGTGTCGTATAAAGAACAAAGTCAGCTATTTCATTGAGGACGGCGTTTACCTTTCTGCGTTGTTCTTTCAGATGTTTTGGTAAATGGTCGGCATCGTAGTAGTCAAATGACTCATTGAATACATAAGCGCGTGTGAAATTATGGGGTGTATCAAAATGGATAAATTCAGCATATTGGTCAGCTAGATAGCTATAAAGAATATCGAATAAAGCAACGGCATGATCACGCAATACTTTCACATGAAGCGGGTTATCGACTTGGAAAAAGTCATGAATATTTATACTCGATAAAACCCGAAAGACATTAGGATTCACTTGGGTATGTTTGGTATGACCAAACCAGTAAGTCCATATTGCAAAGAAAGCCTTGTAGTTACTGTAATTATTAACACTACAGGTTAATAGCTGAGTTAATAGAGGAAGATCAAGCTGAAATACACGGCGCACAGAGACTTTATCAAGGAAAGTTCTGTATTGGTCTTGGCCCAATAGCGTTGTATAAGAAAAATAGTCCGGATTGTCCGGAGTAATCTCCTGACCATCTTGAAAATGGAGTGCATAGACAAGACGTTGAACCGAATCGGCTTTCCATTTAATTAACGATTCCTTGTATTTGGAGAGTGTTGAATACAAGACTGTATAATTAATCAGGTTTGAAGGTTCTTGGATATAGCGAAGTAGTCCAACCATATCCTGATCCAAAATACTGAGAAATTCATCATGGATTTTTAATGCAAATTTTTGAATGTCACTATTTAGGTCTTGGCAAAGTTCTGTTTTCTGCATAGCCCAAAATCGAGCAATATAATTTGTGACAGAGATAAGCACATCATCTTGAGTCTTATATTCGTACAGCTCATGGTCTATCAGCTGACCTTTGTTTTCTTTGGTCGTTAATTTCCTTGATATTTGAGCTGTAGTAAATTCATCCGGATTTTCAGGAAAGAAATATTCTTTAATCGCTAAGTAAATAAGGGATTCAATTAGGGATGAGTCTGACTTGGTAAAATGACTGGATTCACGATTAAACAGAACATTAAACCTTGATAGTACCGACCGAGAATTCTTATTGACGGCAGTCCATTCGCCGTAGTGCTTGATATGCACTTTAAATAGATTCGTCAGGTCTTTACTGCCCTGTTCATTTAAAACAAGTTTGATCGCATCACAGATGGTAAATGTTCGATCCGCTTGATTGGCAGCAATACCTGTATCCATAAATTGATTGCAGCGGTCAATAATGGTCTTTAAAGCATGTTTACTTTCAGAATTTAATAGGTGGTCATAGATTTGATCGTAGGATGCACGGCCCTTTAAGGAAGCGTCAACATTCTGCAAACTGGTAAAGAAGCCGTATAGCGTTAATGACATAAACATAAATCTCTATTTATTGACATTTAGATTATAGCTCACATCCCTTTTTGTGGTATATAGTTATATACCAAACTTAACAGTAATTTTAAGGTATCCCACTGTATAACTTACATTTTTAATAAAATATATTTATAATTCAATTTATAATTTATAGATTGGTATGGATAAGTGAAAAATTTTCAATATTTATAGTAGGGACACTTACTTCAATAGTAACTCATGCTTATACAACAGATTATGATCAAAAATATTTCACCCCTATTAAATTGAATGTTGATAAGGTTCATAAGATTATTAATAAAGCGAATAAAAGCGACCCAAATGTTCTGCATACAATTTCAGGTGATGGTTACGGTTCAGTGATATTCATTCCTAAGAGTAGAGATATTAAAGATTCCGATATGGCTCTTACAAATACTCTTTCTTATGGTTATTCTACAAACTATGTTAAGAAAAAGTATAGATACACTGTTACCTCTGTCTCTACAAACTGCAAGCTCTCTTATCTTGTTATGGGGAATGCTTATTTTAATGCTAATGGGACTTTAACTAGCATTCAAACCCATATAAATAACGTCAATCCTCAACATGAACCTCAATGTAAATTTGAAGGAAAGCAAAAATTAAATCCAAATACTTTTTCAGACTTGAGACTGGATACAAAAGAACTTAACAAATTATTTAAAGAAACAACTAAAGCTGATAAAGATATTTATGCTGTTAAAAATATATCTGATAACTATAAAGAGCTAGTTTTCCAACCTTATGTATATGATGAACATAAGAATACAAACAAAAAGACAATCTATAGTTATGTATATTCAAAAAATGACAATGGGAAAGCTCTATACTCTTTTAAAGCAGATGAATTAAATTGTGATAATATGAGCCGTGAAAGTGCAGCTCTTACCTTTAATAAAAATGGAACATTTAATGATTGTGTATTAACAATCGGGTCGTAAACTGAACATTATTGTTTTAAACTATCATTAATAATTTAAACTTAAATTGTGAGTATAACTGTATGAATAAAATTCAAGTTAATAAAATAGCAAACGCTCTTTGTTATTTGCTATTCTTAATTTCAGGGCTTAGTGCTTGTATTGCAATAACTTTTACAGATTATGGCACTAATTCGCATCTGTTCTTAAAATATGGTTTTTACATTACAGCTTTACTCTCATTAATTTCTTACATTGTAACAAAGCTTACTACAGTAAAAAAAAATAAAACAAGTTTAGAAGTATAATGTAAATTCATTCAATTAAGTATGGTGTAAGCTATTGATTTTAAGTTGAGCCAGTTCAAGATTTTAATGTTCAAAGATAATGATATGTGGGTTAGTGCACCATCTTCAATTTCTTCATTTCAACATGAACAATTATGCAAGCACTAAGCAGCTTTAGACTGTTTAAATGAAAATAAAGCCCTTTTTTTAAAGGGCTTTATTTTAGCTATACACTGGGTTTGATACCGGTCGATTCTCTTTTGCCAGTGGCATATCAGATTTAATCACTTTGTAAATATTTGACTCATTATAAACCACGGCGCTCGATTGAATTTGCAGCACCTCCATGACTATTAAATCTTCTAAAACTTGCTCAATATTTATATCAGGCTGTTTTAGTACAGCTTTCAATGAATTCATTAAAGTCCGCAATTTCTTTGGCCTATTTTGTTGCTTTTCTAAGTATTCACAGTATTTTTTGCAGTTAGGCAAATTGAGTTGCAGCGCAGCAATCTGATCCGGCGTACAATGAGGTTTCTTATCTATTATATTCACTGGTTGTTCCGGTATAAATTCAGCTGAAAATCCGTCCATTTTTAAAAGATCAGCAATGTAAGACAAAGCTTTATCCTTGGACATAATCTCGAATGAATATCCTTTGTGAGACAAACGGGTACTGAGCTTACCGGCTAAATAAGACAATCCAAAATCTGCCGAGTCCTTACCGATCTTTGGCATCTTCATAATTGTGAGCTGTCCGGTAGAAATGAACTGGTTTAGCTTCATTACCGCATCCAACGTAAAACCGGTCGGTGACTTGGCGTATACAATATAAACATAAGCGTACTGAGCGATATAGGCAAGTAACTGATTTTCATTTTTAGGGATGTTTTCAATATCAAGAAGTAATACTTTTTTCATTCAATACAATTATGTTTTGTTTCAGTTAATAGTAGATATAAGATAAATAAATGGTTTTGTCTATCAAAATTGATTTGCTAATGATTAGAATAAGAAAATGCAAGGCATAGAATAAACTTAGGGATTTTTTGCGTAAATACGAACAATAAAAACGTGCATTATCAGAACTTGTTGATTCATTTTTTTGTGCACAAAAGAATAAAGCCCAAACATAAATGTGAGGGCTTTATTACATCAGAGCAATGCTCCATACTTATGATACAAGTCCATAAGTCCACGTAAAGAATGACTAAATCAGACTTTATTGAATATGCTGTTAGTATTACATACTGAATAATTTTGTCAAAAGTTTTATTTTCATATAATCCTATTTTTTCAACATCATTACGCTATGACGTATTTATTCGACATTAGAATTCAGTAAGTAGTTATATTCAGGCAGTTCAGCCGCAGTCATATATACAAACAAGGCATACACAGCTTTAGGATCAGCTGATTTGGCATTGTCGAGTAATTGGTTCTGTTCAGATTCAGATAGTTCCAGTACCGATCTCAAGGCCTTGCCTTCACCATCAAAAGCAAACTTGGTATTCATGATTCCTTGAGCATAGCAGACAGATTGTTCGTCAGTTTGGATGATGTTATTGATGTCCTTGGTATTAAAGGGCTTGCCTTGACAATCAGTAAAGTTAAAGTCTGGCTCACTGAATACTGTAGGAGCCGGTAAATCTTCCTCATGTTCTGCTGCAACACCAATAGGTATGGAAGCAAAAGCATTGGCTGTAAGAGAAGCCAAGCCGAAGATGGTTGCAAAAAACCATGGTTTAATTTGTTTCATTGTAATGTCCTTGTTTTCCTGATTAACGGCAATCATGGACAAACCTCAGATAACGCAGGCTGAACAGATTGTTGAGGATTTGGTGATGCAGCCAGTTGATCGAATTGATCAATGATTTTTTTCATTTCCTTTAAATTTGGAAAATTAAAAGAGATAAAGACTCTGCCTTTTTTGTCTTTTCTCTGAGGATTAGGAACCTTCACAATTTTCAGCGCGAATAGTTGTGAAGTAATGATCTGTGAATCTAAGACAGAACATCTTATGGTCTTTTTCATATTTTTGTTTTTAGACGCTTTATTAAACGGAGTGCGACCGAATTTTATAAAGAATTTCAGTTCTTCTACATTATGTGGCAGACGTTTTGATTTCCCATTACAGCTTTGCAGGGCATATACCAGTCGTGCCAGTCTTTCATCTTCTTTCAGGACCGCCAGTGCCGCATTTAATGGATTTTTGAGCAAACCATTATAATGTTCCGAATTGACTGCTATATCCTTAATTGACTCGCGCTTTTCTTTGTTCGACAAGATAAGTGGTTCTACAGCTGCATTAATCTTTTGCTGTTTCTTGGCACGGTTTAGCTGAATTTTATAGTTTTTATAGACGACTTTATGCTTTGATAAACTACGGTTCAGACTGACTTTTTGCTCAGGCTTAATATATGAAGCATACTTCAAGTAAATACTTTGGTAATACTTAAAATATTCAATATATTGCTCTTTAGACAACTTCGGTTGCTCAAGCTTTTTCCGTATATTCTTGAGCACTCGGCTTACAAAATAGCTCTTTAACTCCGGATCGGAATCACTATTAATCAGGTAGTTTGCAGCATAATCTATGACGTAACCGCGATAGAAACCTTGATCAAGGTATTCATTCGCAGTTCTGACGATAATCGCATCAATCTTATTTTGCTGTTGCGGGGTTATTGAATCACGGTGCGCGATTAAGTTGGTTGGAACCAGTATGATTTTAGCACCATACTCATTCCGAACAGATTGATCGTCTACTGTCAGGAATACTTCTGCACCTACAGGAAGATCAGCAACCACTTCATTGATCTTTATAACGAGATTGGCCACAGCCGTTGGCATGAGCTGTTCACAGTAGAGGTTTACCCTACCGACCTTTTCGATCTTAAACCATCCAAATTGGGTAGTCAGCTTATCATTCATGGGGAACCTTTATGAAAAAGATAGATCAACCTGATGTTGGATCAAATTCTTATGGCCACGATCGATAGCAATTTTGATCGCATTTTCAATAGAATCGGCAAAAAACCATTCATAAGAGCATGAATTCCAAGTACCGCTATAGCCGTTTACTTTACCTTGGCTATTCTGTTTTACTGAATGAATGTCCTGACACAGCTTAATTTTGATCAGGAATGGATACTGGCAGTTTTGATGCAGTTGAGAAATAAATTCACTGATAAGGTTAGTCCGATCAAAACTATCCGCATTCATTAAACCTTCTGCAATCTTTCCGAAACCGGAAAACTGTTCTTCTAATAAGTTAATATTGTAGTCATTCATGCCTTCAAACATTTCAGCGATATTGCTTGGAACCATATACGGGTCCACAGTCGGCAGATAATGAATATCGGCAATTCTAGCAGCCATGGCCTGCATCGACTCAACGGCGTTTACTATGTTAATATTCTGTCTTAGATAGCTCATACGATCCTCTTTTGTATAATTATTTTCCAACAACTAAAAGATTGAATTCTTCTGTAGTCATAGCGTTAAACCGCTTTTTTCAATTCTTCTGTTGAGTCGATAAATCTAAAATGAGAAGTTGTCGGCAGTAAACGTGTGAAGTACGGGATAGTCTTTTGCTTCTTCTCGTATTCTTCATGGATGTTATAAATTTGAAGTTCATTGTCCTTGTTTAGTACCACATCACATGACACCACATAGCCGACAGTTTGAAGCGCTTTACGAGCAAGGCTTTTAAAACGCTCAAAATTTTTGTCGTGCATGACGGTGTTCTTAATCAGAGGGTAGGTAATCAGTCCTACCACATGGCCTTTATGTAATGCTGCCCAAGCATGAGTAATCAGGCGTGATTCCAAGTAATCTTTTTGGCGTGGGTGCAGTTCAGGTATCTCACCCATGTCATTCATCAGATCAAATTTATTGAAGCGTTTGCGGCACTTCTGAAAGCGATACCAACCCTGCTGAATCGATTCCGGACGAAACGGTGTATTCACATAGATGCCGACTTTCAAATCCGTATTGGGTATAAAGCCTAATTTTCCCGTGGTAATTTTTTGGGAATTATGAAAAGCGATTACGTCATTCAACCGGTTTTTCACATTCATTCGAGCATCAGCCGACTGAATATGTTTGGTATTCGGCAACATAATCGCTGATTGAACATGCTGTTTACTTACGCAAACTAAGAACAGGCATTGTGAAAGGATCATTCAAAAATATTCCCTGCATCTAAAACGGTTTTGGTGAGGTTGATCGGACGGAAAGAGCCTGCAATTGAAACACCACCGGCATTGGCAATTCGGTAATTATCTTTACCCTTTTTAATATCTTCTGCTGATGGCTTATATGCGTTATACATTTTCAGGGCTAGATTTTTGTAATGCGGCGTTGAGTTCGGATACTTAACCATGGCTTCTAGGTAGTAGACCATTGTTGGATAAGATTGCTGCAATACAATGCCTTCCGCTGCCAGTCGCGCAAGTGTATAGGCCGCTTCCAAATCGCCTTCCCGTGATGCCATGGCCAAAAGGTTTACAATATTTTTAGCTTCATCAGGGCGTAGCTTCACACGGGTAACATTCAGAATACCGTATCGGGTTTTACATGAAGTTAAAGATTTGGCACTGATACATTTCTTATAGGCTGAAATAGCACTAGGATACTGAATCTTCTGTTCATAAATTTGGCCAAGGGCATAGTTGGATACAAGCATCCCCTTTTGTGACGCGATCAAGAACAGTTTTTCAGCTGTATCCATATTGCGCGGCACACCTCGGCCATTCATATACAAGATGCCAAGGTTATATATGGATGCCGGATCACCGGCTTTGGCTCCGACAGCCCAAAATTGTGCAGCTGTCTCATGATTAACCTTCACCACACCCACATTGTTGTCATAGATATAGCCCATCAGAACAATAGAAGGCAGATGGTTCTTTTTCGCGAGTTTATAAAGTTCCTCAACGGCTTTTTTATCTTTCTTTTCCAAAATGCGTTTGCGCAGCTCAATATACACCGTTGAATCCGGTGCATAACCGCGTGTATTCAGCTTGGGTAATTCAGGTAGCCAACTCGGTCGTTCCAAGATTTTATCGGATGACGGCGCTATTGGAGTATTAGCATGAGCTGATGAACCCGCTACAAGAGCGATACCAAGTAAGAAACTGGTTATAAGATTTTTCTTTTGGATAAACATTACGAAAATATATCCATTAATTAATAATAAAATGATTCTATATTTATCCAAGATATTTTTCTATAATCATTCAGAATTAATTTTTTATTATTATATTTAAAGCTATGTATAAGACATTTGAACTTTTTTTTAAAGCGCTCTATGTCATAGCCTTTTGGACGCTGATCGGCTACGTTCTTGAGACTAGGAAAATAGGAACTTCTTTCACAGATGTCGCATTAACTACGATAATGGGATGGTGTGTCTTTTTGGCCGTTGGCTGTATCTTCCTTTTATACATAACATCAAGCCACGCAAAGCATAAAGCCGCTGTGAAGAATAAAATCACCCATGAAGTTGTTGAAGATGGAATGACGTTTACGGTAGGCGGTCACTCGAAGTTTGACCCTGTTTTGCCAAAGACATATCAGGTCGAATCCAGTGTTATTAGAAAATATAATGAAAATAATCCGATTCAAAATAATATAAACAAAGCATTAATGGATTCTGTTACAGCAGTTAAAGAGCTGATAATCCAAGAAGAAAATACGCCCCACCTTTCCGAAAACGAAATCTTTGATAAAAACGAAGGTCGTGGTGAAGATGTATACGGTACAGAAGTGAGCGCGGTACTCAAAATCAATCAGCCAGTAGACTCACTTGACAATGACAATGTTAAAGACTTCGTTAAGCAGTCTGATGAAGATATCGCCAATGAAGCGAATAAGGGCTATGTCGCACCATCTGAGTTATCTGATAGTGATAGCAGCCGTGCGATTGATAAAGGCATCTTGTTCTATCAGACTCAGTTCAACGCCTTATACAGCTACATCATTAACCATCATCTATATGAATTAGCCGAAGGTGTCCGCAAAGGCAAAATAGTGATCGTCAGTCAGGAACCGGACAACCCTCAAGATGAAATTTATCGCGGTAAGAAGATTTATACCCGTGAAGCGTTCCAAGCCAAGGAAATAACACTTAAAGCGGAAGCTGCAAGCCTTCGTGCACAAATTGATGAAACTTTAGAAAAAGTCCTGACTCATATTCCAAAGTTCAAATATCGTGGTATCGAAACCACCACGCCAAATATCAAACCTAGAAAGGAATATGACTTCTCTAATTATCAGCTGTTAATCTTCACAGCGCTGTTTCCTTTTGCTTCGTGGCTGCAAATCCGGTCTAACCGTGGCTTAAACATCCTTGATCCAAAGATTGCTGAACATCTATCAGAGGAAGAAAAAAAGAAACTAGACAAGTCCGAGCTTGGATTGAGTTTGCGTGATAAACGGGTACTGTTTAATGCACGTAGAATGTATGACATCTATGTGCACCGTGACAGAGATTTAGCAGAATCCGGTGTATCAAGTTATAACATGCCCTTCACGATCGGTCCGGATGGCAAAAAGTACAACACACTGGATGAAGCTGTAGCCTTGTGTGAGTTTTTCCGTCAAGCCATGACCATCAAAGCAATTAAGGCGAAACCAAAACCACAGAAGAAAAAAACGGCGAATAGTCAGTATAGCGATAGTGACCTGATCGGGCTTATCTCTAAGCTATTCCACGAAAAGAACCGGTTTAATACCCAAAACTCGGATTCACGTATCGGTATTATCAAAAACGATATGGTCTATATTGACTATGATTCATTTGTGCCGAAATTTAACGGTATATTTGCACAACGATTCCCGCACCTAGCAAACAATAACGAATTCACCAATGCTCAATACGCTCTATACAAGAAATTAACGGGAATGGGCCTTTTGGCCATGCGTAAACGCAAGGATACAGAACTCATAGAGTCCTATGAATTCTATGATAAGGGCGAACTATTCTCTATCTATTGGGATTTTGGGAAAGGTGGCCAAGGGATCACGATTGAAAACACCTTGATTATCCATGCGGCGCAAATGTTTAAAGACCTAGTGCCAATGAATCAGGAATCAAATGGTATTCCTCGAATCATGGGTGTGAGTCAAGACAGGGCTATCCCACACTCCCCTTACTCTAAGCAAATCCAAAGCCTGATTGAGCAGGCTCAGATTGAGAAAGCGCGTACCAAGGCGGTACAACAAGAAATCATCAAAGCAAATGAAGGATCAACCAAAAATCTTGATGATACTTTGAATGACATTAATGCGCTTGTTGGGGCGAATACAGATACCTTGGTTGCAGATATACCTAGTACGGCTGTAGCAACTGCTCCAATTAAAGTAGAGCCAAGCAAAGCGCCGTCAGATAACTTAACTGCTAAAGGTCAAGGTGAGCTTTCAACAGATCAGATTAAAACAGAATTGAATGTAGATGATGATGAAGCCGAGCGCTTGAAAGCATCAGCTATGGACGTTCTCAAGGTCTACGGCGCGAACAAAACCGATTTTGATATTGCAAGCCGTAAGTTGGAAAAATCCGTTCAACGTAGCGCGGAATATTATTTGGATAGAAATGTTCAGGTTCTACAAATGCGTATTGCACCGGAACATGAAGAAATTGAAGTCATTAAATCCAGTCCGGATCATAAAGGACGTAAGTACAACTTTGCTGTCCATGAGAACAAGAACAATATCTACTTGCTTAAATACTCTCGTAGCACTGTGAATGAGTATGCCAAGACTATTGATCTGACCATCATCAAACTGTTGACCGTTGCCCGTAGCCAAAACTACATTGATGACACTTTTGAATACTCGAAAGACAGTAAGCATTTGCTGATTTCCAACAAGAATATCGGTCGCATCTTTAATGTCTACGAACAGATGGCGATATTTCAGAAAAAAGGTGAATCTAATCTTTGGAAATCAATTAAGAGTGATTTCAAGAGCACCGGCAAGAACAAAAAGAACCAGTACGATCAGCTGTCTATCATCGAATGTATTGAGTTCAAAGAGTCCATGGAAGAAGCTGTCTACAAGAAAATGGAAATGGATATGTGGGATGCAGACAAAGCCAGTGACTTATTCAAGAAGATGTTTACCAAGCTGCAAAGCATGGAACACGATTTGCCGCGTCTCAAAATCAGCTTTGATAAAGATACTCAGCACTACATCATCCCTAAAGGTATGTTGGGCAAGCTGAATAGAATTGGTTTGGAAGTGAACTCATTCCTTGCATACGTTGAACAATATAAAGATTCAGGTGATCTAAAACCTGAACTCACCAAATACTCGAATAACCTATTTGCATTTGAATCTGATGGAATCACACAAGTGAACTTCCTGATGATTGAGGGGCTATAATCTATGAGTACCTTTTCCCTTCTCAATAAGTCGTTCAATCAGCTTTTTGGACTTTTGAAGCTACCGAGTACATTCACGTACTCGGATTTACGGCATTTGGCCATAGGCGGTGCGCGTGATGGTTGGATGCTATTGTTTTTTGTATTGGGTGCTATATCGGCAAGCCCATACTTTATTGAAAGTATATATCTGCGGTTAGCCTTCATGTCAGTCTGTGGCGCGGCAGTCGCAATTTTACTGTTCTATAGCAAGATCAAGTTTTTCTACGACAAAGTATTCATGTTTGATCCGATCAAAGATGAGGACCGTGCTCGACCGTTTCAGATCACATCAAGTAACCCTGTAGGCACATTAGAGGAAAATGTGGGAAATGGTATCTGTGTAGGTTATACAACCGATACGGGTGAACCAGTTTTTATCCCATACGATTTGATCAGTCAGCATATCTCTATCAATGGATCAACAGGTACAGGTAAATCGGTACTGGCAGCAAGCATGATGGGCCAACAAATGCGCAACGGCGGCGGTCTAATCTTTGTCGATGGTAAATTGAGTAACAAGGAACTTTTAGCGATTTGGCAGCTTGCATGTTGGGCCGGTCGTGAACTTGACCTTTTGATCATTAATGCCGGTAATCCGGATATGAGTAATACCTATAACCCGATTCTACAAGGTGACTACCAAGAAGTAGCAAGCCGTATCATGATGCTGTTGCCGGACACCAGTAATAATGGCGGCGCGGATCACTACCGTTCAGCAGCCTTATCTGCACTTAACGTCATCCTCGCTGCTTTCCACCGGATCGGACTGGCTTATTCATTCGATGATTTAACAAACTGTATCATGGACTATGATGCGTTTAAGTACATCGAAGATAAGCTGCTCATTGAGCATCCTGATTCTGATGAAACAGTCGGTTGGTTGTCGTTGATGAAGTCCTACTACACCAAAGGCTTTTTTGATTTCAATAAATTCCAAACCATGCTGTCAGGTCTTGCAGCACGTTTATCTCAATTCAGCCAAGGTTCATTTGGCCGTGTAATGAATGTATATAATCCTGAGATCGATTTTGAAAAAGCTATTCTGCAAAATAAGATCATTTATGTCATGTTGCCGACCATGGCCAAGAATGAACAATCAATTGCATTGGCCAAGATCATTATTGCGGATATGCGTACAGCGATCTCACACTTTCAGCGTTTGCCGAAGCACATGCTACCTAACCCACCGTTTATGGTGATACCTGACGAAGCAGGCTCCTACATTGACCAGTCGTGGGGCCGCATCTTTGAGCAGTCACGAAGCAGTCGTATTTTCCTATCTCCATGTTATCAGACGTATGCAAACTTGAAGCCGGACGGCTTGGATACATTGTCTGAAATCGTTATGGGTAACACCCTTTTTAAGATATTTTTCAAACAGTTATCAACACTTTCAGCGCAACAAGCAGCAGAAGAAATTGGTGTTTATAAAGATACGACTTGGGCGGTTGCCACTGGTGATGGTATGTCCGCAAGTGGTGATGAAGTGAATACTTCCCCGATCCAAAACCAAGGAACAAACAGATCATTGAATTTCACTCAACGGGATGAAGAAGTTTATCACATCAAGGCAGAGCAGTTTAAATACATCCCTATCGGTGACTGTATCTTCTACTACGGCGGTACACACCTTTATCACTTACGTGTACCTCTATCCATACTGACACCAAAGGCTGAAAGTGAATTTGGTCCGGTGCAGTTCAATCACTATTACATGGATGAGGTAAAAGGTCTTGATCTACGCCAAGTAGTACGAGATTCTGTGAGCTAAGGGGCCAGTATGAACTTTGAATTATTTGTTATCGCGACTGTAGCTGTATTTCTTATCATTATTGTCATTAAACCATTTCGTGAAATATTGATTTGGTTTATTACTGATATTTTTGTACCGGCTGCCAAATTTACTTTTAATTACTTCCTTCTCTATGGGATGAAGGTGATAAAAGACATTTTCTTGGCTCATGGTCAACTATTGAAGAACTTGGTTGTCTCTAGGGCGGTCGTCTTTCCTAAAAATGAAGATTTACGACAAGAGCGCGATAAAGCTATGAACCGTAAGACATAATCGTGAAAGCGCCGTGGCCCAAAAGGTACACGGCTTTTTTAAATAAATATATATAAGAAAAATATTCTATATTTGATCATTTTTTAAGCAAAGCTTATTGATTTTCTTATATTGCTGCTAAGGTGCGGGTTTAGCTGCCTTAACGGTTAATAAATAAACAATATCCGCACAGTTATCCACAGATTTTGTGGAAAATATGGACAAGGCACACTGGTTGAATTATAGCTTATATGTGGTATATTGTTATATATAGAAGAACTAAGTATGAGATAGATTATATGTTAGATAGTAAAGTTAGAGAGTTCTTACACGGTTTAAATACAACACCCACCCAAGAACAAGAAGCCGCCGTAGAGCAGGCTATTAAATTAGCGAACTATAAAATTATTGCTTACGCCGGTACGGGAAAAACCTCTACCTTAGTGATGATCAGTCATGTCCTTGGACATCTGATGAATAAGAGAGGACTCTATCTAGCATTCAATAAAGCTATCGCAAAAGAAGCTCAAGGCAAATTTAACAATAAGGTTGTATGTAAGACCTTCCATGGACTCGCCTACGCGAATGTTCCGAGCTACATTTCATCCAAGATCAAGAATCAACGTATCTTTCCAAAGCAATTGGCGCAGCGTTACGATCTTCGGGATGAGAATATTCCCTATGGCAAAGATTATCTGAATCAGGTAAAAGACTGCTCTAAAGAAAAATATCAGCAAATCCGCGCTAAAGGCGGTTCCCGCTTCGTCTCAGCTCAATACAAGATGCAGCTGATCAATGATGCCATCATCGTGTTTTGTAAATCTGACAGCAAACAGGTGGGCCTAGAACATTTCAAAAGGCTCAATTGGCTTGATGAGGAAACTTTTTCAAAGCTGATTAGTGATTTATTGCCTACGGCGACAAAACACTGGAATGCACTGATTGGTGACAATGACCTACATATTTCCCATGACGTATATGTGAAGTATTGGGCAATGACTGATCCACAGATCACAGGCTTTGATTACATCATGATGGATGAATCTCAAGATATGGATCAACTAATGGCTAAATTACTGGCCAATCAAAAGATTCCGGTGATCTATGTCGGAGATTCTAATCAAAGTATCTACGGATGGCGTGGAGCTATCAATACGCTTAAAGATTTAGACTTGCAAGAGGTACGTTTAACTAAATCTTTCCGTTTTGGTCAGCAAATTGCTAACCATGCAAATTTATTATTGGCTTTGCTAGGTGAATCGTTACCGATTATTGGCCATGAACCAATCAACAGCAAAGTTGTTGTAGATCATCCGGAGACTATGCCAGTAGAAGCGATTTTATGCCGTACCAACAAGGGTGCATTCTATGAGTTAGTAAAACAATCTCAAGCTTTCCCTGATCGCAGATTTGCGCTTTTAGCTGATGTGGGCGAAATCCGTAACTGGATGGTCGGTGCACGTAGTCTCATGAAAGGCGAACCTGTATATCATCCCGACCTTGTATGCTTTGCATCTTGGGTGGATGTTATCGAATACGCTGAGTTGAACAAAGGCGATAACAGTTTTCAGTATATGGTCCGACTACTGGAACAGTTTGATAATGATTTTGATGAAGTGTTCGCCGTCTTGGATATGATCAGCACTGATGTAAATAGTGCAGATACAGTGATTTGCACGGTGCATAAAGCTAAAGGCCTAGAATGGGATAACGTACTCATTTCTGATGATTTTGAGCTGTCTTTAATGACAGATAAATTTGAAGGGACTGGCCGTGCGAAAGATAAAGATGATGGTGAAGTGTATTTGGAAAACTGGAATGCACTTCCCTTCCCGACTGAAATGAAACTTTATCCATTTGGGAACCATCAAGAATTTGTAGAGTCCCGTTTAGCGCCATTGCGTACTTTAAATAGTAAAATGGCTTTCCAACGCTACCGGATCACTGAAATGGATGATGAGGAATTACGTCTATTGTATGTGGCGGTGACACGGGCAAAACGTAACTTGTATGCGGCTAGTCTAAGTGATCTATTCATTCTGCTAGAAAAACTTAGAACTAACTTAGATTAAGTCTTACAAAAAAGCCCTCAATCGAGGGCTTTTTTATATCGATCTTAACGGCGCACCGTAAAGTTTGGATGGTATTGTGAGTTGGCAACGAAAGTCACGTACTTCTGCAATTCGTTGTTGTAAGACATTCTTTCGTTAGGTTTCAGCTGATTGTTCATAATTTCAGTACGCAAACGCTTCATGTTTTCTACGAAATGAGCAGGGGGTTTTGCTTTAACATTTGAACCGTTGAATGTTGCTTCTGCTGCACTAATTAAGGTGTAACCCAAGTTCACGGCCATGTCTTTAATTACATACTCACGGATATGTTCAGCCACATGCTGCATTTGTGCAGGATCATTACGCAATGCGTTCATATAACGAACCAAATGATGTGGCATAGCATTGAGCATACGCAATTCATCTTGTGATAACTGTGCACCGGCAACACCCGATTTACCAACCAAACCTTTTTGACCGGCAATTTGTTGTGCAATTGTATTTGAGTCCAAAGCCAAATCCGAACTATCTAGCCCATAGAAGGCTAAATTGACCATGTGAGCTGTTCCTTTGAACATGCTAGACAAAGATGTAGGTTTTAAAGGCTTAGAACATCCATCCTCTGCAAGCGTATTGTTCCCTGCCTGACAGACAAACATACTGTCTTTGTTTTTATCAGGGGAGATCAAATCTTGGAAGGTGATAGTCGGAGAATATACTTGCGGCTTAGGTTCACAGTTACCTTGACCCGCTTGACAGTTATTTTGTTCTTTATCTGTAGGAAAAATTTCTGTACCGATAATATTCATCAAAAGATATTTAGCTTCATCTTCATTACCGCCAGTTGGAGCAACTAGAGACTTATAAGATGCAGATGCGTTTAAGGCTCTCCATGTTACGTTACCGGATGATTCAATCTCTTGAGCAGCTTTTTCAGAGGTGGTTTGAGCTTTGTCAGAGCCTCTTAGTTCTTTCCAACCTTGTTGGAAGCGTTCTTTAACCTCAGTAAAGTAGTCTTTTTTCTCACCAGTATTTGTACTGATTACACCCTTCATGGAATCCCATGTTGAAGAAAGTGATGCACCGCTTAAATCAAGTTGGAATAATTTACGTGCGGCTTCACATGAGTTTTTAAGAGCTGCGTTCATATCTTGAAGCTTCTTAGACCAACTTGTAAGTAGTGAAGATAAGGGCTGACTGATTGCATTAAGACCTAATTGAAAGAGCAAACCAAGCGCGTTTTGAGCGATTGTACGCAGTAATTGTGTTAGCTCTTGGGCATTAATAAAAGAGAAACTTCCACCAAACAGGTTCACCCCACCACATCCGGCACTTACTCGCGGCGGGTCAAATTGAGCAATATTAATCGGTTTGATCGGCACACGGGCAACAATGCTGCCACCACTAATCACGCCACGTTGTTGTGTTTCAAAATAACCGGCATCGGTAGTATTTGAATACATACCACCCATGAAATTATCAAGGTTATAGGCCTGAGTCACAGATGTCTGTGTCGATGCTCCAACCGCCGCAGCAATCAAACAACTATAGCGAATTGTTTTAATATTACGATCTAAAACATTACGCTTAACAAATGATAATGCTGTGTGGAAATTCGAGCTATTTTTTGATTTAGGTTTAATTAACATATTAGCTACCATTATTCGTTACCAACAGCTTGTTTGATAATATCAACAATCTTTGTTGGATCATTATTCAAGTCGTTTTCAACCTTTTGCATACGAGCAATTTGGTCAGGGGTTAATACACCCTTAGAATATGGATCAAGTTTCTCTTTTTGTTCTTTTGTTAATAGATTAGTTTGATCCGCAACTAAAAGGATTTTGGTTAAAAGAGAATCTTGAGTCATAAGCCCCTGACTTAAAACATAAAAGTTATTAGGCGGAGCCACCATTACAATAGATGGAGTTATTCTTAAACGTAGACGTTTCGCTTGTCCTCTATCAGGTAAGATTATCTCATTTGCGTCCATATTCGGCAATCGTTTTCCATCCATACTAATCATCATTATCTTAAAGTTATTTTTAATTCTAAAATCTTTAAGATATTGATATTGCGAAACACAGAAGGAACAACTCGAATCGTAGAAAAACCATAAACCAGTAAACGATGTCAAATGTTTAACAATATCTGCTTTATCTTTCTCTAATGCTATATTGAAAACTTTATTTGTTGCTGTATCAACTGGTACACGCGCTGTTTCATCTAAGAAAGGATCAGTTTGTGTTAATGTCGTTGCGGCTTTAGAGAAATTCTGCGCCTTATCGAGCGTTAAACGCTGCATATACATATAAGCTTTAGTTTCAGCAGATGGGCTACCATCATCTTCAAATGGCCTATCAATTGCCCTCATTAAAGTTTCAGGCATTACTTGTTTTAACCACTCGGCAGATAAAGCTTTAGCTTTCGGTTCAGATGCTTGTACTACGATAGGCTGATTGAACTGTTTTGTAGCCGGATCATAGATATCAACTTTTTTATGCTCGACAGGCGGGGCTTTAGCTGCTTCTTCTGCTTTACGTTGCTGTTCCATCAACTTACGCTGCTTTTCCAAGGCTTCCTTTTTTTTAATTTCAGGGTCCTCATACCAGTACCAACCTTCCGATCTTCTATCGTAAAAGTTCGGGGAATTTTGTGTATTCGGTTGATTTTGTAGAGCAGCTTGTCGTTGTTCTGATGCAGACTGAACTGTGAATGTTTGTGCCATTAAAATTGTGGCTGCAATTGCATTAAGAGCATATTTTTTCATCATGCAACCCTCTTAAAATAACCATGGTTTAGCGTGATTGATTTTTTCATCAGGTTTGAATTGCAGTTCACCCCAATAACGTGAATCAAAAGACCGTTCATACGAGCCAAGTACCACAACAGCATTTGGTGAAACAATAAAATCACGTTGTAATTCAGCTTCGGTTTTATGCAATTTCTCTAGGGCTTGAGGGCGTAGATTTGCCATTTTTTTGCCATTTACGAAGAATTCCATCCCTTTGACCTGAACGTGATCCCCCTCTTTTCCGACCACTTTCTTAATAATCGACATACTGGCAGGGATATGCGGTTCCATTTTGTTTGTATGGAACATGATGTACTGACCAACCAAAACTTGATCATAGGTCAAAGCTTTTTTATGAACTTGAAATAGGATGTGATCATTAGAAGAAACATTACTAAGATCAACACCAAGCGAATACTGTTCCGAAAATTTCACAAAGTAGTATTTTGAAAAAACGATTACAGTAAAAAACAGGATGATTACCCATAGAACAGCAATCCTTTTACCTTTTGTTTTTTCATAAATTTCGCGAAAAAAATCAACTAGCGGTGTAGTTAAATACGCTCCAATTCGATAGGCTTTTGATTGTTTTAAATTCATGGTTAATATCCTATTTGTTGATAGTTAAAGCCCGTCAGTCGGTTCAATAAACGCCGGTGTTGTATATGCACCCGAAGGCAATTTGATATTGTGCTTCTCAATATCAAGTTTTTGCTGTTTTGAACTGTTGCCGCGACCGTGCTTGTTTTCATGATCCGGAAAACTCTTATAGTCATAAGATTCCTGATCATCTTCCTGATAGAAGTACCAACCTTCTGCCTTTCGGTCATAAAAATTGGGCAGATCAGAGTTTTGCTTTCTTAGGTCTGAGAAATGGTCATGCCTTTGATCATGTTTGGTATTAGCCAAAGCATTCATTGAAATGCCTAAAGCTAAAAGAGGAAGCAAAAAAATCTTCATTTTTTTACTCCACATCAATTGACTGACCATTGGCATTGGTCATGATTTCAGCACTATTCAATTGCTGTTCAGCTTGTGCATTAAAATTTATTTGCTGCTCATTAATTGCTTCTTGTGCTGTTTCTGAAATTGTTGTCGCTGCATAATTGCGTAGTACGTCATAACGTGCTTTACCGCTGTATTTAGTTTTCAATTCAGATTCATCTACTGGCTTGATACCTAATTCATCTAGCAGATCGTAAGTGATATCGTTATCGCGGCTGTAGGCATAAACATTGTTACGGTTTACGAGGATATAGCCTTTGTCCAAGTAATCCTCTACTAAGTTTTGCAGATGGTCACGGTATTGGTTTGCAAATTGTTGAGACTGATTCGGGTTTAAATTTGCATTAATTACATGGTTTGTTGCAGAAGTGGCCAACATTTCAACATCAATAACAGCCACGTTCCCACCTTTTGCGGAAACACTAGGAAGTTTTAAATAGTTGAATTTCCATGCCAAAAATAAAGAAACAAGCAAAGCGAAGATAACAAAGCCAATGATCCATTTACGGTTATCCTTCTTCTTTTCTTCCTGATATTGCTTCCATTGAGCATTTATCTCAACATTGTCTTTAATTTTTGTCAGCAAACTTAAAGCAGCTGAATTTGATGTATTTGACTGCAATTTTTGGATAAATTGAACCAGTGTAATATCACGAATTTTTTTATCGTTATATTCCTGAACCAAGAAGCTGATCAGAGTCGTTTCATTTTCGGTCAATGGCTCAGGACCAGTGAACGATTGAATTTTTTCAATAAACAACTTTTTATCGTATTGACCATTTACTAATGCGATATCAAAGATTTGATCTTGGATGTTCATATTTATTCACCTAAACGGGCTGAACGATTGACAATATTCTTTTTAAATTCAATTAGAGCCTGTTTCAGATCGACTTCGCCCGTTGTGATCAATCTCTCTAAATCTTGAATATCGCGATCCTCTACCGAACCCTTGGCTGAAATCTGTTCTCGCTCTTTTACCAAGTAAGACTGGATGATGTCTTTTACTGGTTCACCGGCATCGAGACGATTCAGGAATGGAATGAAGTATTCATCTGATGATGAGTACAGGACTTTTTCGGTCTCATTAAAGACGATACGAATAGTTGAAATATTGTCTGTATCGGATTCAAAAATCATGGCTTCTGAATACTGGCCTTTGAATAGACGTAAGGATTCCATGGTCTTAATTACGAATGGATCGTTCTTGATATACCCATTTTCAACAAGTTTTTTGATTTCCGCAGTTTTATATGGCAGATAAATAACATAGTTCGCATTATTGATAATGCTTTTGATAGCTTCTGACTGAGCAACTTTCTCAATATTCTGTGTTACTAACCAACAGCCTGCACGGTATTTACGGATACGCATGTAGAAGTCATCGATATATTGCGCCACTACAGGAATAGCTAAATAACTTGTTACTTCTTCAAAGATTACAAACTTACGCGGATAGGTAGAGTTAAAGAACATATCGTTTTGGATACGGGCTAACAGTACCATCATCACTACAGTCTTTAACTCAGGGAAGGCTTTAAGTCCTTCGAGTTCGAGTACAACCATCTGAGCGTCAAGTTTTAAATTGTTGTCGCCATCAAAGTATTTGCCGTAAGAGCCACGGTCAGTATAGTCATATAACTGACGACCTAACTTCCGGACGTTTTCATCATCCTGTTTTGCCAAGAAGTCAGCAACATCGGTGATTGTGGTTTTTTGAGCGCCCATATTGAAGGAACTGACAATAGCCTTCTTAATCATGGACATCAGATAGTCATCTAGTGGTGTACTAGGTGATGCCATCTGCTTAACAATACGACTCAGCTGCTCTAACTCGGAGTGAATGTCAGTTACCAAAGTAAATGGGTTAAGACACACATGGCTTTTATCCGTGAATTCAATGAAAGTACCACCTAGAACGGCACACAATTTTTTGTATGAACGGCCTTCATCGATAATCCGAATCATTGCACCGGATTCATATTCCTGTTCAATGAAGTTATTGACGGTTGCTGATTTACCACCACCTGACGAACCAAAAACTAGACCATTATGGTTCTGACCACGCATAGGGTCGAAGCCATATAAATTACCACGGCGGGTATAATAGACTTGTGAGTATCCCGATCTAAGATTTCGGTAATCACTGAAAATCGGGGCAAAACTAGCAGCATGTTTAATTGTCATAGTAAACATACGGTTAGTATTTTTTAGAGATTCAAGGCTTGGATATAGTGGTAATGCGTTCCACAACAAAGGAAGGACAATTTTGTTATCAGGGACTACAGATAAGCCATCTGTCTTATAGTAGTTTTGGAGCCGAGCTGCGATCCCCTGTAAGCGAAGTTTGTCTTTGTTGAAAAGCACAATATTGAAATAAAGCTTACATGGAAGTTCACCCTGTTTCGTTTCGTTGAACATCAAGGTTAAACCACTCAAACGCTCACGTAATTTAGGCGACATCTTCAATGCAAAGGGTGTCGCGGTGTCTTGGGTCTGCGTATAGTTTAGGTCTATACTATTGTTTTCTTTATGAATATCAGGAATTATGATTGTGCAATTGACCATGAATGGACATGAAACTTGCTTTGTACTGCCGAAGTGATCACCAACCAAGTTATTCATCAAAGCAATGGTATTTTGCTTTGGTAATGCTTTAACTGAAAGAACACTGAAATACGTGTCATCAATTTTCACAAAGTTCGGATCACGATTATCGATAGCTGTAGTTTTTTGGAACATCTGTTCTGAAACTTTCTGATTGTCATCAAAGACGTAATCAAATGGCTTGTATGGATACAGAATTGAACGTACCTGAGCTACAAATTCCTCTTTAGTTAACTGTCGGATATCGCCCATCACAGAGTTTTTCAGGTTGTCATAAACCGAAAGAATCTGTTCTTTGGCACGTTCCAAATCATATTCACTTAATTTGAGGTCAGCCGGAACCTTGACACTCACCAACAAGCGGTTTGTACGCAATGTAATACCGGATGATGGAACGATCGGTTTAACCGTACCTTCACGAAGGGCTTTTACACGCGCTTGGATGATTTCAATAAGATCGGTTTTCTGTCTTTCAGAAAGATTACTGTTTAGACGTACAGCCTGCTCTTTTTGAGCAACATAATCTAAGACTTCATCTTCAATATGGTTAGTCGCTATGTGCGTGAATTGAATAATGGAATTCGCCGGCAATTTAACTGAAATACTACCCGCGAATAACTGAAAATCCACTTCGTCCATGCCGTTAAGTGTTGTAGCAATAAACGATGCACCGATATATGACTGTTTTTTATTGTTTTCACAGTAGAAAAAGTTATCTTCTGTAGGGCTTAGAATTGGAGTAAGGTCTGAAAGTCGATAACGGCGTAACACCTTATCTATTATAGAAGCGGCACTTGTAACCATCGATGTTCCTGTTATTTAAATACAGTTATTAATGGTATTATTATATTTGTTTTAATAAAAATATCTATAAATAAAAATATAATGTTTTAAAAAAGTTTAGATTATTAGATAAATAAACTTAACGCTATTGTTTCACAATATTTAAAAAAATACGTTTGTTAAATCATTGATATTAAAATATAAAAAAACCCACCTTTCGGTGGGTTTATTTTTTTGGTTGGAACTATTAGATAGTCGCACCAAAGAAAGCCATAAGAACTTTAGGGCCGTATAGAGCTACAAGAGCGATACCTACAGAAAGGATAGTACCGACTAAAGACTTCGCTACGAAAGCAGAGTAAAGAGTAAGTAAAAGACCTAACATTGCAGCTAATAGACCGCCTGTACCGTTCATAAATTTCAGTAACCAGTTAACCGGAGCACCTAATACAGTTGAAGCTGTGTTAACGTCACCCGCAGCACCAGTAGTTGCGTTTAAGTCAGTACCTAGAGAAGATTCTTCGATCGCCATTGCATTGTTCATAATAGCGAACAGAGCAACAACTACTAATGACATCACTACATAGTTGGCAAAACGGAAAGCTTTTGATTGCGTAAAAGCTTGTAAATTGAATTTTTGTGCTACTAATTGCATAACCAATCCTCTTTATATGTTTTGGATTATTTTTAACAAGAACACTCACCTTGCTAACGTAAATTTTACATAGTTTTTTTATTATTTCCAGTCTTTAAAACAAAATTATTAACGAAACATTTATTATCTTTATTTCAAATCATTAATGAAACATTAAAAAACCCGCAAATAGCGGGTTTTGATATAGTTTTCGGGGATTTACATGCCGCCCTGAGTCGCTAACTCGTTCTGTTTCTGCATAGAATCCGATAAAGGCGCTTGTTTTACAGGCTGTGGGTTCTCTTGGTTATCAATGGCTTTACGAATATTCGCTGCTTCTGTTGCTGCTGCGTCTCGCGTAGAGTCCAAGGTTGGACCTTGAGTTTGGCTTGGAGACATATAATCTGCCTTATTCGGTGCTGTCACTGGTGTATTACGCATTACTGAGTCACCAAAGTTCCAACGGCGCGGTGTAATCTCGGTGAACATATATGAACCCCAATTCAAGGTTTCATTTTGATCTTTCCAAGGTGCAACCCAAATCCGTAAAACTTTAGGTTGTTCCAATACTGGCATTGGTGATGATGCTGATTGAAATTGTGGCTTACTGAACAAGTTTAGAGCTTCATTAGCCGGAGTCTGTTTTTCAGATTTTTTAGATTTAGAGCTTTTAAACATGCCTGATTCTGATCTTTCGTGATCATGTCCTTCATGTAGATTGGACTGATACACACCACCAAAATTATCATCATTGGTCATGTCATAAATCTGAGTTGGCGATTTACATACCACCCCGTCCGGCAGGCCACTACAACCGTATTTGTTTGCGTAACCACTCATACATCCAGTCATTACAGTCGATAAAGTTAGTGCAGTAAGAGTCAATAAATTACGTTTTTTCATTATTTTGCACCTGATAATTGGTTTGTAAGAATGATCGTCACACGGCGACCGGCATCAATTTCAATAACTGGCATGGTCTGTTCAGCGAGGTCCATATAAAAGTTTGCAACACGATCTAGTGCATTACCAACACCACTTGCCACAGCAATTTTCCCTGCTTGACCTACATTTGGAGTTTCATATTTCACATCATCCCCTGAACCAATGTTCAATGATGGAACTTGTGAAGGAGCCATCTGTTTACCCAATCCGGCAATTGTGCCTGCAAAGATAGAACGCGCGATTGCTGCACCTTGTTTAGAAACTACACGACCACGTAGCCCATTCTTACCATCTTCACCAACTACATAAGCTGAGATTGGGCCATCAATAATTGTTCCGTCTTTGAAAATACAAGCTATCTTTTCACCACGCATTTCAGCACGTTCACTGGCTAAGTTACCCACACCTGAAACAAGGACGAAACATTCTTTTGCAAGCTGTGAGTAACGGTTAGGCAAGATAGCATTCGTCTTTACACGGATAAGTGCCGGTACTGCATTTGAAGAACCACGGCCGGCAGTAGCATCCATACCGTTGATTAAGACACCATCCATCATACTTCCGGTAGTCATTCCATGTTCAATCAGCAATTTAGCTTGGATTGAGTCATTTTTATGAGTGGTGTGACCATTTTTTGTATAACCGTTGCTTTGGATTTTGCTTGCATCTTTATCGCTACGGATGATACGGAAAGGATCAACTTGGGTTTCACGCGGAGAAATCATTTCATCCGGTGTCGCACTTGGAACAGGTTGAGTAGGCATCACAGGCATTTGCTCAACAGGCGCATTCGCATTGTTGCTCACAGTAGGATCAAGACCTTGTAGAGGTGGCAGATTGATACCATTTGCCCCACCTGATTCACGGCCAAGTTTCATAGCATTCACTTCATCAGATACAGCTGCTACTTGACGCGCAATATCACTCAGTTGTTGGCCAACAGCCTGATTACCTTGACGGTAATCATTAGCGATTTCTTGCTGATTCTGCATCAAAGCTTCTTGTTGCTGTCTTTGGCGTTCAAGTTCTGATTGAGTCAGACCTTTTAGTTCTGCAACACCCACTTCACCGACCTTTGGTGCTACAACACTCTGACGATCTACTTGGCTGTTCAGCTTGTTTTGGCGTTCCGGTTCAAGTTGAGCCTGTTTTTTTGCATCCAATCCAATTGCTACAATTACCAAGAAAGCCAATACAACTACAGCAATAATGACATTACGTTTTGTAGGGTCGATTTGAAGCCATTTTTGCTTTAATTCGGCCATTTTTGCTTTTAAGGCATTATTATCTTTCATTACCAACCCCTGTTAATCGTGAATGGAGTCGTCACCATTGCCGACATCGGCAACAATAATGACTTCGGTAGTGTCATTTGGTGCGAGTTTAATTTTTTCGTTGAATGCCACAGCACGTACGCCCTTATGCCAAAATGAAGGCTCACTTAACTCAACATATTGACCAGTGACGTTCTGCGCGGTGTAAACATAGATATTATTTTCTACACCGGAATAGATCGCTTTCGGACGTAGAGTTACTGCACCTACACGCGCAATCGTTTTCTCACGTACATTTGACTTTGAGTAACCATCAGGCAATTTCCCAACAGCTACTTGTGACATATTCAGGCGAATAACGTCTTGGTAATCCGTTGCCATTTTTGCATTTGGATTAGATAAGCGTTCACGCATAGTATTGGCGAGTACCACTGAAATGTTCTGCATTGGGATGGCTTTAGGGACGAGTGTTAAAGATGCAACTGGCGAATTATTTGCCAAGTTATCATCTTCACGCACGTACACACCTACTGGCTGATCCGATTCCATTACCACATAAACATCTTGACCAACGACTTTATATTTAGCACCACCATTTACTAGAACGATTGGGTTCCGGAATGGCGTATTGATACGGTTCATATTGGCTGCACTCACAGCGACCACATGCGTATCATCATTATCAATCGTTACCGTTTGCTGACGTAAATTAGCCTGATCTAAAGAAATCGGAGCACGGGCTAACATATTTGGATTAGTTAGACTTTCATGCGGTAATTGTGCAAGCTGTGTATTGCCTGTCATAGGCGGCATATTATTTACGGGTGGAGCAGCATATTGCTGTACCGGTACATAGTTATTGCCCGCCCCGCCCTTTGATGGAGCCGGAATTTGGTTCGCGTTACGAAACGGACGATCATCAGCAATACCCCAAGCAGAGATAGTTGCTAATGCGATAAGTGATACAAATTTAGTTGCTTTTCTTAATTGCATTTCAACTACTCCTTATTGCGCTTTTAATGGTTGGTTGCCCGTTGCTTGTTGAGCAGCAGCTTCGTTAGCTCTCATTTGAGCCAATGTTAGAGGGCGTGTGCCTTCATAGCTGTTGAAATGCACAATCATCGGCTTTCCGCTTTGCATACGAACAATAAATTCATAAACCACATTTGTTTCCTGAATACGGTTACTTACCAATGAAGATTGCAGAGCACCTTGCACGAAAATTTTGTTGGTTTGCTTTTCATAAAATACGTTTTTAGGAATGAACCAAGCGTTGAAGTTATCTTTAGGCAACTTGTTAGATAGTGCATTCAAACTTTCTTCCATCTGACGTTGAAGTGCCGGTGACAGAAATTGGTTTAATGTTTTTAGATTATTAGTCAATGTCTTAGGCGTGGTTGAACCGATCAGGCCGGAAGCAACTAAAGCAATTGACTGATAATATTCAGAGTTTGCTGAATCCCAATTGATCTGATATTGCTGATCGATTGTTGGTGGAACTAAAATCACTCGTTCACGTTGAGTTGATAGAGCTACAGCCAGTACCAAAGAAACAATCGCGAGTACAAAGCTTGTAAGCACACCCCCGACCGCAATCTTGTGGGACAGGCTCCAATTCATATTAAAAATTGAATAGCGCATTATTCCTTGTACTCCTGTATGGAACCATTTTTAAAATATTTATTAAGAGGTACGATTCCCCATCTATAAGGATGGTGTAAATAAAATCCGGGCATAGATTGTTTCTTATATTTGACGTAAATTTTGAAAAACAGGATGATCAAACCGCACATCACGAAGAAATTGGTATGCGTGAACAAGCAAGCAAACACAATCACGATCAAGAAACCAAATTCATCCATTTCTAAGAACATTAGAAATGGTGGGCCATCAATTCCGTCCGGTATTTCCATTGGTTTTAGCGACATATTCAGTCTCCCACTTATTCCGCGACATTGATCACAACGACAGCGCGGCGGTTTTGTGCTCGACCGGCTTTAGTCTTGTTACTAGCAATTGGATTTAGCTCACCTTTGGAACTTGTAATAATTCGGTTTGGTGATACGCCTTGCTTCACAAGCCAGTTTTTAACTGCATTTGCGCGTCTTAGGCCAAGTTTTTGGTTGTATTTAACTGATCCAATTGAATCCGTATGACCTACAATTTCAGCGTCAATTTCAGGGTTATCCAACAAACGCTGTGCTATCAAACGTAATTTGCTCAAATCGCCTTTTAGAATTGCTTTATCAAAGTCAAAGTGACGGGCATCAATGATAGTTTCTTCGCGTTTAGCTTCTACAAGACGAATCCAAATAACGTCATCACCTTGATTCATGCCTGCGCTTACTTCATCACAGCCATTGCACACTACTGTCTGTTCGACAGTAGGAACTCGTACCACTTCACTTGGCGCATACACCTTTAAGACATTAAAGGTCGGCTGCGGAATTGTGACCACGTTCAGTACCGGAGGTTCAACAGGTTTAGACATACACCCTGTCATCAATACGGTAGCTATCAGTGCTCCACTTTTAATAATATTTTTCATCGTATAGCTGTTCCGTTTTCGCTAATGTATTTACTGGTAATCGCGTTAGCAAAATCGATAAAAGAGGTTTTGCTTTCAGCAATCGGTTCAGGATTCAATGTGTAAATTCCACCCACTGTTAATGTTGGCGTGTATTCCACCTTGTATTTGGACCCCAAAATAATTGCGTTTTTAACTAAGCGTTCAGTTTGGGCGGTTGTCCAATTTCGTTTGAAAATTTCGGTATTCAGGCCTGCACGTTTTGCGGCTTGGTAATAAGTCCATTGATCTGACGGGTCTTTGTTCTCCTGTTTGATCAGTTGATAAGCGTGTTTTTGAAACTCATTGATCCGAACCTTGTTGGTTTGCCAAGCAGCGTAATAGGCATAAGCGCCTACAACTGAGTTTGGTTCTTGAGTAATCACCGGAACACGCACATATTTAAATTTCTTAGGAAGGCTTGATCCCCAAATCGCCATTTCTTCATCGTATTTCTCACCGTACGGACACGTATAGGTAAAGAAAAAACGTACAATGTTGTATTCATTGGCAACATTGGTACGGCCAAAAATCTGAACTTCAACTTTTTGTTGAGTTTTAGGATCAACCGCCTGTACTCGACCGGAAGTGAGTAAACTGTCTTGAGCCATCACTGATGTTGAGATCAGCCCAACCATCAAATATTTAGAAAAAGTCAGGCGCATCTTTAACTTCCGCTAGTTGCTCAATCGTGCAGAAATGTTTTTCAAGTAGAAAATCTTTGAGTGAAACACGCTTAATGGCAGATGTTTTCTCGATTTCTGAACGGGCATATTCCAATTGAGTTTGAGTAAGGTATTTGAGCGCCACCAAGCGTTCACCTAACATCATTCCGTCCATATTCATTAATGATGAAGCCTTAGAAATACTCATTGCTTCTTCTAATGAGGTCAGACCTTCCAGTGCATTGCGAACCGCACACTCAGTCAAGGTTTCGTACTGAGGTTGTTTTTTCGCAATCTCATAAATATCTTCAATACGGTTTTGAGAAACTTTTTCACGAATTTCGTCAGTCATGACCAAAAATTCAATAATCGGTAGACGACCTTTATAGTTTTTAGGATCAATACCCCGACCAAAATGCTGATTGACTAGATGAGACATATTGTTGCGGCGCAGCCATTCAGCTTCTAACTCAGATGGTGATGCTGTATTTCGCTTAGATTTACATTTACGAACTAAACGCTGTGCGCTGACTGCAATTAAAGTTTCATTGATATGGCTTGCTTCAATACCCATTTCCATCAGACGACTTAACGCACCGACAGATGAGTTGGTATGCAGGGTACTTAGTACCAAGTGACCGGTTTGCGCAGCTTCAATTGCTGTTTTAGCAGTTTCGTAATCACGAATCTCACCGACTAAAATAATGTCAGGGTCCTGACGCAATGCGGTACGCAAAGCATTTGCCATGGTAATGTTCATGTCTACGTTGACATGCTGAACACCATGAATTGAGTATTCGACTGGATTCTCAATCGTGAAAACCTTTGATTCAGGACTATTAATCTCATTCAAATATGAATATAGAGTTGTTGTTTTACCTGAACCCGTTGGACCAGTAATCAGGATTAAGCCGTGTGCTGAATTAATAGAGTTAAAAATTGCTTCACGTACCGCAGGGGCCATTTCAACATCAGCAAGTCTACGACCTGAGTTTGACTGATCAAGTAGACGGATAACGATGCTGTACCCATGCGTAGTCGGAATACTACTGATACGCAAATCGAGACGAGTACCATAACGAAGCCATCCACGCGCATCGACCTGAAAGGTCTTAGCGTACGATTCTTCAATTTGACCACGCGAATAAATCTTTTCACGAATCGCACTGAACTGGTGATCTGTTAAAAGTGGACCGTATTGACGCAATTTACCGTCTTTACGAACACGGCAGATGTTACCAACTTCAAGAGATTCAAAGTGAACGTCAGAGATACCGTTTTCTTGAGAAGTTTTGAAAAGCTCATTCAGGTAGTCAACAGCAAATTTTTCAGACGAATCCTTCGCACGGGTCATTACAAAAGTGGATGGAATACGATCTGTAGAATTTAACCCATCTTGAGTAGGTTGTTCGCTTTCAAGCAATTCACTATCAATTGGTGCTGTGGTTGCAATACTGTTCATGCTGCTTCACCTTCAACTTCTTCGTTGTCGTGAGATTCAAGGTTGAATACATTCCGGTTATTACCTGATGAAATTTCTTTCACGATTAGGCTTAAAAGTTCATCATTAAAGATAGGGTTAGTATTCATATTAGTTATTCCCCGCTTGATCGTTTTGCATTCTTTCAGCTTCTTTAGCGCGTTCTTTTTCGATTAGTCCGTTATCAGAACCCAATACCTGTTCTTTATAGATGTCCCAATCACAGCGGATAGGAGGAACATGATCGGAATAAAATTGGATACGGAATAAGATGGCCAAACGTAAACGCTGTTTAGCACTCCACTGATCAATCCCGTTCAGGGTTTCAGGTTGTGACCAAGGTTTAGCCATGGTCTTAGCAAATTCACTTGCGTAACGAACCGGTACAGTCGCTCTATCAATGCGAGTACAAGGATTGCTTGTGATCAAAACAAAACATGCGTAGATGATGATGAATAACAAAACAATCGCTGTAATAATGGTTCGTAAAATAATCATATTTGCCCCGCGTGAAGCTTTTTCAAATTAGCAGCGACTTTGTTGATATAGCGCACCCGTTTCCATTCGGTCACGGCGTTATAAGCCCCTACTGCTCTCCATGAATATCCAAACTGGACAAAGTTATGTGCAAGAATCCAACTTGCGATTTCTATATTTGTGCAAGGCTCATAAATGTCTGAAAGAGTAATATTGAAGCGCTTGCGCAGTTTCGGAACCCAATAATCATTAATCTGCATTAGGCCGTGATCTGCACCATAGCCAAGCTTGCCTGTGACTTTATGGTTAAAAGATGATTCAGTCTGAGCAATTGCCATAAGCAAATCGACTGGCACACCGTACTTACGTGATGAGGAATAAAAGCAACCAACGTAGTAAGGTGGTTTTTTAAGTTTGATGCCTGCTGAGTAATTCGGAATCTGTGCATTGAATACACCTTTATTAGCTGCACTAACCGAGGTGGCATAGCTCGGTGCATCAAAGTCGCCATCTTCAACAGACTCTTTAATCGTTTCACGTACAACAGTAGAAGCCGATGGCGTTACAGAAGTAGTAGCAGCGTCCGGCTGCGGTGTAGTCGATATTGTCGTTGTTGTAGTTATTTTGGATTGTGAGTAGTTACGAACAATTTGAATTTCAGCCATAGCTTGTCCTGCAAACAACGCAGTAGTAGCTAGTGCCAAGGCTGATTTCATCAGAGTCTTTTTCACGATCGAAACCTATAATGTCAAAATAAATGTTTCATTAAACTTTCGTTATTATAATCAAAAAATAAATGTTTTAAATATTATTTATTATATTTTTAATAAATAATTTATTAATACTTTCATTTTTAAAATAGGTAATCATTTTCTTATCGTTTGGTTTGTTGTATAGACACAAATTCTTAATCGTTTTAAGGATTTAGCTTGCCTTCAACTCTAGGCCTGAAAGCACAAAAAATGAGTACAGGATGAAAGCCTGAATCAACTATATCGGGCTGACAGGAAAAACCTAACGAAGTAAGGAGGTTGATCTAGGACCACAGGCCAGTGATGCCACACCTAGATATGTGATCTATCACCTACTCCGACCTCAAGAATGACCCAACAGTACAGGTGTGATGATACGAACTGACGGTCTGTATAGAAATGGAATAATAGTGTGGGTGGATTATGGATTTATTATCTAATGAACAATTCAATTAACAAACATTTATTTTCTTATTCTAAAAAAGGAACAGGGCTAACTCCTATGGAGAAAGCCCTGTAGTGTTGAATTTGTACGTGTTCAATTCACGAAGCTAACGCGCTTAACGCTAATCATTTATTCAATTCGCGACTAGAACGAATTCGTAGTTATCAACTTACGACATCTTCACCCAAAAAAAGTGGAAGCGACTCTAATGTGTACTCCACATCTACCAAGCCTGTAGACATTTCGACATACACAAAATACACACTTCGATCACGTTTTAGTACCGTGAACACGTTTTCATATAACGTCATCCCACTAGCAGTCTTACGACTACATCATTGCGAAAATCAGTCATTAGCAGTTCAGATCGAGCAAGCCCAATATGAACAACTAGGATGTTGAAAGGCGCAAACCTTTACGGAGCCACCGCATGATTTCTTAGTAGATACTTATTGATTATTTGTATTAATGATTGCTAGTCAAAAACCAAACGTACATCAACTTTCACTCGCGCCAAATAAGTTCATAACATTTCATAGCTATAGAGGTTGCCACACCTCACTATAAAATTTGCTTTATTGCATCTAAATATACACCGTATTGCCTTTCGTTCAGTTACACCGCTTACGTTTTTATTCGCTCGAAGTGACCTAATTAAATCAGAATAAATCCTAACTTAAACCTACTCAGCAATTCTCCCTCTCTCATTAATCAGTTCTTATAGCACCCTCTAGGAGTGTTTTCGATCTGAAAAGCCTATATTACGGAGCCACCGTATATAATCATCGACTTGAGAGATTCCCACTTTAGCATTAACAGTCTTTGTCAAATTAAATAATCCATAAACAGCAATTAATTAAAATGACGGACAGTACGCTTATCCGTTCCACCTAATATCAGCTATTCCCTTTTTTTGAGGTAAGAGTTCCAAAAACCCTCATTAGTAACCGATATTAAATTTCATTACGGGTAAAGCACTTATCCTACACAAAGCAACATGCTTAATAATATGAAGTACAACATTTACTAATCATGATTAATTACATAACTAATAACACAACATATTATTTCCTTAGTGTCACCTTTACTGGCTTGAGCTATCCATAGATCACAGCAGCCAACCGAATATGTCATCACGACAAGTCAATTCGGCCAACCCCTGTGTACCAAGCGTTCCAGATTTCTCCTCACGCCCCTGTTATGTCACCATAACCTCATAAGCCCACCAGTGTGCAACGCATTTAGCCCTATTAAGGAATTGAAGCTAAAAACGTGTGTTCCTAACGCATCTATCATTCCGTGAAGATACTCACACTCTCTGTTAAGCAGGGTTTGTCCTTGTCACCAAGGTTCCCGTTTCAGTGTCGCCCAACTATTTGATCGGCTCACAGCGATTTCATACGCCAAAGCCAATTAAGAGTGATTGGGTCAAAGAACGGAATCTCACCGTCCAGTGCCCTTCGCAGCCGCACCAACTACCTTTCGGACGTATGCAGCTACACGGTCTTTAGCATGAGATGGCTGTCCCATGCACATAGATACAATTTATAAGCAAATTTTAGAAAGTTTTGCCTTTCTGCACGGCTAACGCAGCAAAGCTCATTTCATATTTTGGCAGGCCAAGAATAAAGCTAAAAAACTATGTTCAGCAAGTTACTCAGCCCTCAAAATCGCTCAGGTCAGGAACTCTTATTTATAGAACAGCCATGTTCATTGAGTTTTAAGCTAAATTCACAAAAAAAACTTTGTGAAATATTGTATTTCTCTAGGGGTACTTTTATAGTCTAGGTGTATTTCTTACGAATTGTTTATTTTATGATCATCTATACAATTAAAACATCACATTGTATGCAAGCCATTCTAAATTGCGTTTCTGTAGGGAATTGTCGTTACTGGATGACTTCAACTATCCCTACGGAAAAAGTGAATTCTGTTATTCCTAAGCTCATTTCAAAGTATTCTCTTGATCTCAATCAAGACCAACGCTATCAACTTTCACGCCAAGGGAAGCCTATATGGACCCTTATAGTGAACTATAATCCTAGTGAGGTTGGATATCTGACGTTTTGGTTATTTACTACCGGATTCAAATCCACTGATCGTAGTAGTAAAAAATTAAATGAAGATGTCGGTCTACTGAACACTCGACTCAAGCGTGAAGAAAACTTGATGAATGTGATTACTCAGAATCCTAATGAGCTGATCAAATTCAAAGAGTACGTTTTGGGCCAGTACGTCATCTATGACGATATGAAAGATAGCCTGTCCAAAGAGTATCTTACCCCTTCTCGATTCGGTGTCCCCCTAGTCCAATCCAAATTTAATGCACAAGGCAAATCCGATGCTGCTCTGTCAATTAGGTCAATTGATGGATCGAATGACAGCATTTCACTTGGTAGCGCCGTGGCTAAATCTGATGAGCAAAAGTACGAATCTATCAAGAAGAACTTTGGTTTCCTTTACCTTAAAGATATGGATAAGGACAAGTCTTATAACTATGATCAGGCCATTGCTGAACTTCATAAATCCTATGGGGTGAAGGTGGAGCCGAATACTCCATACAATGAAGTAATGCGATTATTGTTCAAACATTACAATCGCACCAATAACCGCTATCTTCATATTTTTAAACGAAAATCTAAAAAATCTGTACGATTTACTTGGTACTTTACCCAAGAATATCTTGATCGTTTGGCCCTAGAAATGCGCCGTAAACTGATCGATATTCCGAAAAATCCGGATGGCTTTGAGCAGAGTTTTAAACGACTTTATTCTCGCGGGAACTTCCACGGCGTACGTCATCAGATTGGCTTAATCAATGCTAAGGTCCGTAGTGACCTTAAACGGAATTATCCTAATATTTACAGTAAGTTATCATTCCCTACTAAATTGCACTATGTACGCTTTTCTCCAAATCCTTATACAAAATTTAAGGAGTTCCATAATGATTGTATTATAGCAAGCATTACCTTGGAGAAAATGAAGCAGCAAGAGGAATTAAGAAAAGTACATAATCGTAAGCTAAGAAAAGTAATACGTGCATCTAGTGATGAATTAAAGGAAGCAAGTGTTACTACGATTAATATGCTTATTAATCAAACTGAGCCAAATAAATATGAAAATTTTGATATTACAGCTGAGGATATAATTAATTTTATTCAGCGCTATAAAGTAATGGACCCTATTTTTATATCTGATACTTTCTAATTTTTATAATTAGAATAAATTTTGTACAGGTCCCAATAGGGTACTTTCACCAAAATTTTTTCCATTGGTGAAACTTTGGTGAAACTTATCGCTACGGCGCTTTAATGGAGCGCCGTTGCTGTTTCTGTTGATTTGGTGAAATTTGGTGAAACTTTTTGGCATTTTTTTGACCTAGTTTCACTCTTTTCTATGCCCACTGGTGATTTTGGTACATTCTTTACTTAATTTCACTTCTTATCCCATTGTAATTCAATGTATTTTTTATGAATCCTTGTGGTGTGCGCCGTCTCAAAATTTGGTGAAACTTTTTCACGGGATATTTTTATTATTATTGTGCACTGTCTTAAAATGCTAGTGGCATTTTAAGCCTGTCATATACCGGAGGGAATGCTACGCTGACGCTGCATTATTTTCGCTAATGCTCAAATAAATATTCAACTGGATTGATTTAATCAAAGTATGTGCTTGGTTAAATATGATGAACTCTGAAAATATAGGATGCTTGACGCATCTCAGAACTACGCTGACGCTTGTTCTGTACTCTGCCCACCTGATTGATATGAGCCTATACACTCCCGCACCCACTGGCTTTTGTGATCTGATTAATAATTTTTACCTATTAAGGCTATGGCCATGAATACCCCTGATCCGGATGCTGCCCTTCTTTTTATATAGACATCTATAAGGGTCATTGATTTAATTTTGAACATTGTAGTTTGCTATGATCACCCGCGCTAGCGTATGCACTCTAACGGATTGTCCAATGGATTTGACATCTAAAGGACATGAAGTGAGATCACCTTATCGTGGTTGGACCTTCATTGGACTCTATACCACCCCATAAGAAGGAACCATTCTTGAAGTGGTTTTTGGTATCAGGTCTTGGGTAGTCAGACTTGTTACGGCGTTACTGAGTGGTCCTTTTATTACATTTGTTTTGTGCAATACAGGCTATGGATAAATTATTTTCTGTGTTTTTTTTGATGTACTGGCACACAAATAGGCAAGATCATTTCTTCGGGAAGTATCGAGTCAGAGCATAGAATTTGGCTAACGCCGTGGCCGACCATTTGAGTTTTTATAGGTTTCTATAATCTTGGTTCTTATTATCAATTCTTGTTCATTGGATTATATATTTATTATCTAATAATGTATGTCATTAGACTTCCTTCATAAATCATTTTTCAATCAATTTAATAGTTTATCTTTCACCCAATCTAAATTGTATATGCCAGCAAGTAAATTAAACCGCAGGTTTAATCGTTTACGACGATTTCTATATACACAAGATAAAATCTTAAAACATTTCATCCTTCCAAATACATGCTCTACTTGAATTCGTCTACGACCAATCTCTTTATTTAACTTTTTTAATTCAGAATCTAGTTTTTCAGTTTTCTTTGCTTTAGATGGCATGAGGCATCCAAAACCCAATTTCTTTATCCCTAAATACCCCTTATCAACGATAAAAAAGGGCTTAAATTTTAATTTCCTCATGCTTTTTTTGAATATTTTAAAATCATGCATGCTTCCATGACTTCCACATACACTCAGTATTTCACCTGTTGTATAGTGCATAGATAGCTGAAATTTAAAGGTATGTCGCTTTTTTTTACCGCTATACCATTTCTTCTGTTTTTTTTTGGACGTTGAACTAATATTTCAGTTGCATCAATCACAACAACTTCCCAATCCACTTCATCTCGATTAGGAAGTTGTTTTGGCAAGTTAAATTTTCCAGAACGGATTAAGGTATCTTCAATAACACGTGTGATACGAATTGCACTCGTTTCAGATACACCGTAACTCATACCAAGATGAAAAAATGTTCGATATTCTCTCCAATATTCTATACATAAGAGCAAACGATCTTCCAACGGTAATTTATGCGGTCGTCCTTTACCAATATGACAAGGTAAATGCTTATTTAGCTCGGCCAACATGAGGTTAAATGTAGCCCAACTAACACCAGTAAGCCTACGAAACTTAACGTCTGATAATTTTTGAATATCTTTGAATTTCATCCAAGGATTATCCCTTGAATTAAATAATTTTGCTGATTAATTTAAGATCAAATAAATTGTACGTTTTTTGATTTATGAAGGAAGTCTATTGATGAACTTTTACGAATTGATCTCTGCTCAAGAATGATCTATTGTGACAATTGTATGAATAGTATCCTTGGCACTATTCATCCAGTATGGTTGTTTTGAATGGATAATGATTAGATTGTCTTGTGGCCTTATCACGTTGTTCCTTCGTGAACTTAGGTCATAGTATTGACCTATGGGCCATCAAAGATACAAAGAATAAGATGTTTGATTGAATGAGCACTTTGCTTCAATGAGTATGTCTCAATTCTTAGTCTATTCCCCATTGTATTTATTAACCATTACGAAAGATTAGTAAATTAAATTATTATATGGGCATATACTTGATGTTTATTAACTACAATCAATTTTAGAATACTCTCTAAAGAGGAATCACCTTTTCATGGTTGAATTGGTTTTTGTGGTTTTCGTCTGCTTACTTGGTATTTGCTACTTATATAAGGTAGGACGGAATATGGCCTTTTTATGGGATATGGAACCGGACGGTTATTTAGGCCTTGAGGTCAAAATGCTGCGGATCGATGCCTTGGCCAAGATTGTAGCGATTGGTTTTGTCACATTGGCTTTTTGGGTTGTATTGACTGTAGGCCTGCTGATCGACATTAACTACATGCTTAATCCCTTCCGTAATATTCCACGCGATTTTACTGATAAGTTTCTGTTCATACTTATCGGTATTGGAGCAGTATGCCTATTTGGTTATGAAAATGGTCAGAAGCAATTTGACAAATTACCACGTAGAGCTACGGCGATCATTCCTCGTGAAAAATACAAAAGTATTTTGTGGTTCCACTCTATATACAATATTGGCTTTGTCGCATTCGGAATTGATTTGGCCGTTCATTTCTTGTTCCGTGCATTCTTATAAGCTTTGTACCTTCCTATATACCCTTTCCATAATTTTCCACTTCTACTGATGCAGTAATGCGATTTCTTATAGTGACCTATACCGATATATCCATAGATGTCTATATACAGCTATGTCCTCATAGATAGGATTGCGCCGTAGGATTGACCTTTCTTGTCATTGAATATGCTGTGTGACCACTACAAGGAATAGGAAAAACCTAATCTCATTTTGTTATCTGTATAATCAACGAATATTAATTCAGCTCTTTCTGTATGGGTTGGCCAAGGGTTTAGTTGTATTCCTATATACAGCAAAAGTAGACCAAGCACCCATAGAGCTGCTTTTTTATGGACTAAAGTGATACTGGTGGTTCAAATTTATTACTGGACTTAGGTTAATATAGATATAAAATTTGAAAGATGAACGAAATTGCATAATCGTTTTTCCATTTTATAAAGCGCTTAACTCGGCGCTTTCTTTTTGTCTGCTGAATCCCCTTCCCTCTATAGTGCTCTATATAGACTGGAACCTTGTTATTTCCCTGTATGTACTTATTGGTATTCAACTGATCATGTTTCTTGGCGCGATTTTGGGAACGCCGTGGATGTCTGCATTTTTTCTGATTCAAGATTTTGAAAAGCGTAATCTGCCGACCTCAGTAACTATTGATCACAAACTCCTTCATCCTGTTTATAGTGGTATATGTTATAATTGATTCAACATCAGCAAATAGAGTATCCATCTATGGAAACCTTTGCTCAAATTTCTATCGAGATCATGCGTTCTATTCTTATCGTGACCCTATGTGCTTTCTGTATAGGATTGCGTCACCACTTAGACGAAAGAGCGAAAAAAGCCGGTATTCGTTAAGTCAGGAGTTATTTTATGCGACTTAGTACCATCCAAGATTTTGCACCTTTTACATCATTCGATTTGCATGAACTGAGTGATCCATCCCTGTACCAATCTTTTTTTGAACCGCTGACATTCATTCATTTATATGAAGTCAGAAGATCACAAGAAAATCAGGCTGAATTTGATCAAGTGAATCTTGGTAAAGCGATTTCCGTGAACTTCAATCTGTTCCGTAACGATAAGCTATGCGCCGTAGTTTCATTTCCGGATGGCATTAAAGCTGTCGAATTGGAGCAGCTGCCGGAAGGTGCTTACGATATGTTTCTAAAAATCGTGAACCGTATCTTTCAGTGGTATTTACCTGAATGTCATTTGGAAATGCGTGAAGCGACCATCTTTAAATTCAGTGTATTGCTGAACCTACTGGAAACAAGGTTGATTATGAATGGCATGGTAGGTGCAAATGATAGTCTGATCTTTAATCAGGTTGAACACTACTATCGGCTTTGGATGAAGTCTCCCTTAGATATGGTTGAGGGATAAACATCGGTGTATAGCTCCCTATATACAGATCAAGCACCCAAAGCGGTGCTTTTTTTCTGCCTGATCCGGTTCCAGTTTTCACAGCTGCGAACTGGTGGCCGGTATTCAAAAATGGATGCGCAAATTTTTCGGTAAAAGGAAGGTCTGATACTGCGGGTACTAACCAAATGCAGTTTTTTTAAAAGCAGATCAATACGCCGTCTGTCACTATCACTAACTGTTTTAACGTGGTATATGTAAAAAAATCTAAAGTCTGCTACGGCGTTTATTTTTTATAAAATAACAAATATATAAGCGTAATATTACATACAATTACTATGTTAATTTGTGGTATATGTTATTATTTATAACATCAACACCTAGAGGTTATTAATCATGTATTCACTACTAGATTGTATTGCACAAAATAATGAACACCCTACAACATTCCATATTCCGGATGCAGAAGATATCGCTCAACTCAAAGTTGGTGATTTCGCAAAAATCGTGTTTCTTTATGATGAAACAGTTCATACTCCCCACGGCGTACCTGTGAATTCTGAACGTATGTGGATCAAAATCACTGAAATTAATAATAGTGAATTCAAGGGTGAACTCGACAATGAGCCTAACAATAAAAAATTAAGCTTGGGTATGGATATCAAATTTGAAACAAAGCATATCTGTAACGTCAATTTCAATTAATTCACGGGATTAAGGGGGCATCTATGGGAATCTGTATCATGCTAGTGGTTATTGTTTCTCTAGCCTTTTATATCGAAACCTCTATTCGGGGTCTAAACGTCAATCGATCTTCAAGCTATCTTGGTAGCTTGGATCGTTTGAGTGACCAATACAAAATTATGGCAGCGACCCCCGCCCTCCTTATAGCAATCTATATTCTGATGATGAGTGTATTCGGTGATACCAATTACGCTGAAAATATCTTTAATCACAATACAGCCAGTATTGAATATTTACTGGTATGGTTCTTATCCATCACTTGTCTGTACCTGATGACTGACTATCTTGCCCGTAAACGCAAAAATACCCTTGAATATGGGACTGGCATTATCGATGCACAGCGATTGTTTAAGACAGCCAAGCTCTATACCAATATCAACGGCGTATCTCTAATCAGTCTAGGGGTGATTTACACCGGTTTTTTGTATCTCAAAGTATTCAGCTAAAGGCGTAGTGTCTTTTCCCTGTATATAGGAAGTACAACACATGGCTCTTATGAGCCGATACCTACAAAATGTTGGATTGGTTCACTTGCTAGGGTTTATAAAAATTTAAAATCAGGGGTTTTTCTATATGAGTTCAATCGCAACGCGGTTTAGTGATTTTTTGCAATACGGCGATACCACCCTACTTGCTATCATGGGTATCGGTATTCTGACCATCATCATTGTAGCTATCCGTGCCTACCTGATCCGAAAAGCCCATCCTATGACTCATAGCAGTCAGATATCCGCTAAAGCTTACTGCCTTTTTGTAGCGGGTGTACTTGTGGGTGTATTTATTTCTTATACGAATGCAGTTACAACAGAAAAGGCTATCCTTTTTAGCGAAGCTCAAATCATCTTATCTGACTGCGCTATTAAAGACATTTGTTATGGTCCGGAAAGACGGCTGACTGTCAAAGCAATCAATGATATTCAAGCCATGAAGGAAAAAGGCTATTACTCAAATATCAATGTGCGTCATGTTCTTGGGCTACTGGAACAGATCACTGAGATAACTAACCAAATGAAGCTTGATATCGTGAATGAAAAAGCCGATGAAATTTTGAAAAAGGGCAAAAAGCCTTCAAGTAATATTGAAATCTAAAAGGAATCAATGATGGATGAAAAAAATAAAATGATGATTGCCTACGTGTTTATGTATATCACGGAAGCAAGTAAGTACCCCAATGCCGAAACGGAAGAATTTGCCTGCTACCTGTTTGGCCATGGAATTGAAGAAGTTAAACGATTATTTGCCACGGCGATCCATGAAACCGGTATCCCTGCCGATGATTTAACTATCGTATCTTTAATGGTGAGTAATAATGCGGATCAAGAAACCGTTATGACTCACCTGAAAGTGGCTGAATTTGAGGAAAAAGCAATATTCACCCCTCAAGATATAGACCCTACCCAAACCATCAGCAACGCCGTTATGAATGCCTTTCTGACTGACCTTTATCAGACTGCAAAAACAACATCCATAGCCAGTAGCAATTTTGATAAAATCTATGCTGAACAGCCAATCGCCGTATAAGCAAAATATCTAATAACAATTTTTGTAAAAAAGCCCGAATCCTTGGGCTTTTATTTTGATCTTAATAAGATAAAAAACACAAATATACAAAACACATAGAATAAATAATTGTGGTATATGGTATAATTAATTTAATGTTTTTAAGCGAACAAAATAATGAATATACTGAATCGAATACCTATAGCTATCGCAGCTGCACTAAAAGCCTTCTTGGATACTTTTTCTGAACCTTCATCTTCGTATGATCACTCCAAACATAATGGAGTGAACAAAAAAATGGTATGGAATAACCGTCCTAGTTTTTCAATGCGGGGTATCGCTAAATATGAAACCCTGAAATCTGCGCGGGTGGCCTTTTCAACAACCCACTTTCCCGACCTAAATATAATCCTTAAAAATTTATTCACCATTGATACAGTCAAAGTACCAATATTTCTTACCGACATTTCAGGTGTGGTAAGTGCAGGCCAAGAGCAATCTGATAATGAATTGGATTATGTCGATTTAGATCAGTTCGTTGAAGCTGAATCCATGTTCTATGCTGATAAAGTGACTATGGAGAACTTAACAAACCTTTTAAAACAATGCGAAAAAGTATTTAAAAGGGAAAATACTTTTGTGATCTATGGGTGGAGCAATCAGCTTTTTCATAATGCCGGTGATCTTTCACACAGACTTTGTTCTGCGGTTTATATTGCCCGAAAGCTCGGTTACAACAAGGTAATGGTAGATTCACTACAAATGATCCTTATTGATCCACACGTATTAGATATTTTTAATCAAAAATATCATTCTTTTATCGTCCCTAAGTATGAAACTGATTATATCGATAACTACCTAGAAAAACGTAAAGTCGGTTATGTTGCTCTCAGATACGATGAATATTTCCCATGCGGAAGCTATATTTATATTGTTGAGCGTAATTCATTACCAAAAGATCATCAGCTCAAAAAAATCACCATTAACCATCTTGAGCGTGTCTATACCGACTTTAACCGTGTTTTGATTGCACAATACAATGTCCAAAAGCGCAATTCACTACTTAACAACTATCTAGCAATCAAATCAAAATAATAAGGAAAAATAGCATGAGACAACAATCAATTTTTGGGTGCAGACCTGACACCGCAGAAAAACTTGTCGAATACGGCAATGCGCTAATGGATGGCGTTAACAATGTCGAGCAAAGCATCTTGGATCAAACCAAGCAGCTTGGTGCTGAGTTTCAACAGATCATGCTGCTAGATTGCGCTACGATGGCCAAATTCAAAGAATTGCGTCAATCTGCTATCCATGCGCAACTTTGGGAGAGACTGCTAAATCTGATCAATTTTGACACCTTCTATGACCATTCTGCGATTCTAGGTTTTAAGTCTGAACGTCCATTGCCGTTTACTGTAGAAAATGTCAATGAATTCCTACTGGAATTTGGAACCGTATGCGACAAATTTAAAGACCGCCTTTCCAAAGACATCACAGCATGGGTTGATGCCGGTAAATGGGAAATGGACTTTTTGGAAAATGGCCGCGCCATCGGTATGCGGTTTAAGTATGAAGCGGTCGTCAAAAGTGGTGATCATTACGTTTTAAATGACGAATTAAAGCCGTTCCTGACCCGACTAGATTTTCTGTCACATGCAGAAGCCGGAACCCGTTTTAGTGCGCAAAAAGTGAAGTTAAATTTGAGTAGTGAACGTGTACTACCTGAGCTGCATTTCAATATCGGGGATAATGGCCATCTGATCCAATTGTTAGCCTACCCTACCTATTTCACTCTCATAGCACCAAATCACATGGAAGCACTGATCGCCAGTGAAGAATCAGAAGGGATATAAATGACCAGTATATTCAACAAGGTTAAGTCAGCATTAAAACCAAACCCAATGGCTAAATATTTAGGCAAACAGGCCTTGGTCAGTGACTTAAAACTTGAACTCATATTTGCAGACAATTTCAATTCTGAAAGCATCCCGCAGCTGCACGACCTTTACAATATGACTCATGACATTAACGTCAATGTGATCAAGTCTCGTAATCATGATATTGGGGTTGAGATCGCTTCGGCTGCATCACTGTTATTTACAGAAATAAGCCTGCACCGGACTGATATTTCAATTGCTGATGTAAATGCTTTTAAAATGGGGATAGCCGATCTCGGTAATATGTCCATGTATGACAGCATTGAAAGTTTCCATGCTCATTCCGAAAAATATCCTGATCCTTTTGATGCCAATATCAAAACTAAATATCTGACTAGCGCCCAAACTGGTATAGATTTTGAGATTGATGATATTGATCGTTTCAAACTCTTTGGATGGTCAAACCGCTTGATCCTTGAGTCAAGAAATGGCCATAACCGGTTTGCTCATGCTGCGGCACTGGCCAAAAAGCTTGGCAAGGATTTAAAGGTGAAGGCTCCACTTGAAGCAGTTGTTTTCAATGAATTAGAATTTAACGACTTCACTGATATGTATGCTCAATTCTTGGTTCCATTGCAGCAGAATTACGAGATCACAGAAATTTTGGATGAACTGGACATACCCTACATTTCAGTCAAAAAAGAAGAAATCACCGGTGAAGATTATCTATTGATAGTGCAACGTGCGAACTGTCCAAAGGATATACTTGCTGTACTATCAAAAGAATTGACGGATTTTAACGAGATTCTTTCCGATCTATTGCAAGCTCAGATCAGCTCACCGATCTATCAGAAATACATTAAAGAAAATACAGTCTAAACTTGAACAATTTAGGAGATAAAAACAATGTTTGTGATTAAACACTTAGAGTTCGGATACATTGTTCAAAATGGCTCAACCCACGACACGCGATTACTTGGTGAATGTAACTTTCTAAAATTTGAACGTATTCATCAAGCGATCAAGTTTTATAAAAAGGCTAAAATGAAAAGCAGCGAATTTAAAATTCTAAAACTTGAAAACGTCAAAAATGGAGAATATGAAATGAACCTGAAAGCTGCTTAAACTGCAAACAGCCATAGCTATGATGGAAAAACCGGTTAATCCGGTTTTTTTGTGCTTGGAACTAGGTGCTTTTTAGAGGTCGCTCCGCTGACGCTACGTGCCAATGCTTACACATCGGCTCTCTATTCCCCTTTGCTTACGCGGCGGCCACAGGTGCTTGCGCGACCAGTGGGGCTTCGCCGGTTTTCAGAAAATGTGGGGCCGGCAAAAAATCTGCCTATGGATTTGGTTGCTGCATCTAATTAAATCATGTAATTTTAAAAGCATAACTTACATATTTTTACTTTTTTTATTGTGGTATATGGTTATAATAACCACATCAGCAAACAGAGTACATTAGAATGAATACAGTAGCAGTTAATAAAAAAGAATACAAAGTTCAGTTACGCAATATCGGCTTGGAAGGCTATGAATATGATGCACTTCTAGCGGAAGCAACTTGCCGCACAGCTCAGATTCACAACGCCGTGAGCCGCCTGAACTATCGTGAAATTTTGGAAAACCACGGTATTGAATTGGGTGATTGCATAGTAGGCTGCATCATTGAACATTACAACAATCGTGCCATTGTGGGCCACGAAGGTGATGATTGGATTGGCAACATCAAGACTGTCGAGCAGTTTGAAATCACATGGGAAGAAATCGCTAAATAAGCGATCCCCTTTAAAAATACCGGCATTTAAGCCGGTTTTTTTATGTCTGTCTTAAATACCTCTGAAAAAGACTGGTAATTTTATAGTGTGAGTTTTTTAATAAATTATTCATTCAACGAAAAATTATAACTTACACTTGGTTTTAACATTTAAAATCATATATTTACAGAATAAAACCAACAAATTGTGGTATATGCTATAAAATATAAATAATTATAAATTGGGGCATGTTATGGAATATTTACTATTAGTTATAAGTGATACATTTCACTTTCTTTCAGCTTGGGATAAGGTCATTTTAGGCTGCATTTTAATCCCTGCATTAGCGCTTACAGTCGCATATTTTCGCTCAAGTGATCACAGTTTTGAGAAAGCCTTGTTCAGTTTCTTGTGTTTCGGCATCACTGGTATTTTATTTGCCGGTCTGACCCAAGAATGCGAAAACTATCATGCGTCTTATATTAATCAGGTCGTCACAGAAATCCATGAAGATTATCAAAATGGCATCATTCCCGACCTCAAAAAAGATCAGGCATTATCACTGGCACTTGAGATTAAGAAGATGAAATACAAAGGCTACTATTCAAATGCCAATTACAACCATGTGAAATACAAAGTTAAAAAACTGGCCGAGCCAATAAGCAAATCCGTTTAAACAAGTTTACCCTTTCAGAGCAGATTCACACCCTGCTCTTTTTTTCATATATCTTCTTGTTTTTTAAAAGCAATCTTTACACTACACAACATTTGTTCACACTTCATCACTATTTTATTTGTGGTATATGGTTATAATATTATACATAAGGTTGAGATACTGAATGCATCTCAAGTTTCGGCTTTTTGCATATTTGGAGAACCTGCCATGCAAACATTTAACTCAGTTCAATTACTCGGTCATGTTGGCCAACCGCCTGAAATGTTCCAATTCGATGATGGTAACTGGAAAGCTACTTTGAAAATTGCTACGAACTCAGGTTCGGGCGATAACAAAAAGACCCAATGGCACACGTTGGTTTTTTATAACCAAGCAGCACAGCTCGTATCAGCGCTTAAATCAGGTGATGCGATCCTTGTTGAAGGTGCTCTTGAATATCGCCAGTGGACTGATCCACACAATCAAAGTCGTCACTCGGCTGAGATCAAAGTGAACCGTTTCAGTATCGTGAAAGGTGAACTCGGTCAGGTGCAAGGCAATACCAATCAAGGCCAGCAGTTCTATGGAAACCCTGAACCGCACGGCTACGACAATAGCGCTCCTTCTCAGGGTGGCTATGGCAACCAAGGTGGCTACCCAAATCCACCGCAGCAAGGTGGCTATAACAACCAAAATCAAGGGGGTCGCGGTTATAACCAAAGTGGTTACAACAACCGCAATAATGGACGCAAGACATCGGCGTAAGCCACTCAGATTCCGCAGCCTGCTCTGTTGCTGATACTCCGTAAATGGCTGCGGATTTTAATATCGGTACTCTTTTACTCCGATTGTGAGTACCGATTTTTATCAAGTTTTGGCCTGCCGACACCCCAACGGCAGGCTTTTTTTTATCTGTGATTCCGTGATTGTCCATAATCTGACATCCAAAAATCCGCTGTGCTTACGCTACGCACCAATGCTTACTCATTGGCTTTCTACACCCCATAGCTTACGCACTGGCTCCAAATCGCTTGCGCGATCCGTAGAGCTTCGCCGGTATTTAAATAAGAATGCGCCCAAAATTTAGTGCATCAACAAGCCGACCTAAATCAACTAATCAATTCACGATATTTAAAAGCATTCATTAGTGTTTTTATTAATACAATACACTTTAAATCAATAATTTACATTAAGTAACAGCACAAAATGCGGTATATGGTTATAATTTATTTATCAGCAATAGAGTGTATAACCATGAAATTTCAAACTACAGATATCAAAAACTTCATCAGCAAAATTCAGCATCCAAATCTCAATACTGTTGGCCTTCTTGAGCGTATCAAGGATAAAAAAATGCTGATTCAATCTTATGTCCAGTCACAACACTTTAAGGCGTTATTCCTTGCCAAAATCAGCGGATATAGCTCTGATTTAGCACCTGATCTGAATGCTAAAAACCTGAAAACTGGACAGTTGGTAACTTTTACCAATGAATACGGCAATGCTTTCATTAACTGTGAAATTTTGGGGTTCGATAACGATCCTGATTATGGTCGCTGCGTCTATTTAGATTCTAGCTCTTACTGGTTCGCTGTTACTGTAGATTCATTGACGGTTCAGGATGGATACATTGGCCTGACTCAAGATGACCTAGATACGGTATCTGATGACTACGTTGATTCCCTTATGCCATGGGATTTAAAAATCCTCAAAAATGCTGTTTAACACTCAATAGCCTGTCAAATGACAGGTTTTTTTATGTCCATAGAAAAGTGCTGACAAAAAAAAGAGAGCCAATAGCTCCCTTCATTATGACTGGCTGACTTAGTTCAAAAGTTTTAAAAGCGACAATCAATGACGCATAAAACACTAATAAACATCTATTTATCAGCAACTTGATATAAAATATACACATCAACAAACGGAGTTCAAAACCATGTATAACTATCTTGATCAAGCAAAAGTTAAAGCACACTTTGAAAAAAATCCATTAAGCATCACGGCGATCCGGATTCTAAAATCTGATGCAATTACCAATATCTTGAGCTTTAGCGGTGATCGTGATGTTTGCTTTTCAGAAGTTTATGACTACCTTATGAATGCTGATCTTTCAGCTGATGATTTTGAAGAATTATTTGAAAGTGCTTTTGGAGAAGAATTTACTCCAATCGAACAGTTAGAAGGCAATTCACCGGATTATTTAGTTCACTTAATTTCAGAAGGTTTTGAATCGGCTTTGAAAACTTTGAAAGTGATTCTTGCTGAACGTGAAATCGGTTAAATTTCATTCCCTGCACGTTACTTGAAATATCTCAAAGTTTTAGCTCAAGGATTTTGAGCAGTTAGCGGCTGTCCCGCAGCCGCTAATGGCGCTTCGCGCTGTTCAATGATCGTGTCCCTCCACGATCTGAAAACATTTTAAAATTCTATGGCTTTGGCCATGAATTTTATTGTTTTCGCGGCGCTGCTTTCGCAGCTAATCTCTGCTGCAATTTTTTCCCAATTAAATCCTAGCCCCCCCATATAAACGAACTGCCTACAGTTGCACTCGCCTAATGGCTCAACCTTATAGCATGAAGAACAGATGCTTCGCTAACGCTACGATCCGCTGCTGACACACCGGATATCTACTCCCCTTCGCTTACGCTGCGGCCACCGGCGCTTACGCCACCGGTGGGGCTGTGCCGTATTCAGAAAAAGGGAGCGCTGATCAGTACCGGTAAAACGGACAAATGAAAGGTATATATCGAATACTTTTTGAAAAGCATACTTACATAAATTTACTTTTATATTTGTGGTATATGGTTATAATTAATATATCAGCAAATAGAGTATCAACATGATGATTTCAAAACTTAAAAAACTGGATTTAGGCGTAGGATTTTTAGGCGGCTCTCCTGTTGTTTTTGCCCGTAACATTCTTCAAGATGGCGATTATGCAAAAGTGGCTTTCCTTACTGGAAAATCAAATATAAATCTAAAAGAAAACGATAAAATTCTTATTGAAATGCTGTCTGAATTTGATCAACAGAACTATCTTGAACAAGTTAAAGCATTCATTCTTGCGGGAAATTCAACCATTACTTTCGCCAATGACTGTCCTACTGGTAGTTTCATTGATGCAGAAAAACTGTTGGCTGAAACACTGGTCAAATATCCAAAGCTTATGAGCTTTGAGAAAACAGCTATCTTGAATGAAAAACGCATGTTACATAAAATTTATTTAGCCGCTTTAGTTCAAGATGAAGATCGATACGGGATGCCTAATGAGTTCAATTATGAAATTAATTCAGGTCACTTATACCCAATCATTCCTGTCTATAAAACTATTAAAAACATGATTTAAAAATTAATAGGTTGGATCAACTCTGCTGATCATTTGGAAGAAAAATGTATCAGCCTGACCGATGCGTTGGAAGAACTTGGTTTTGATTTACGTCTAGCAGACGATACAAATTTTTGTACTAATCTTGATTTTCATATTCTGTGCTGTACTGATTGCGGATATTGGTATTTGCCCTGCCTTATGCTGAAATCCATAACTGTAGTTTGGCATCCTGTCTTACTTTTTCAAAAAATCCGCTACGCTTACGCTCCGGCCATGGTCGTTTACACAGACCATGGGGCTTCGCCGGTATTCGGAAAAAGGTCCCGAATTTTTTCGTCAGCTGCACCGATGCTTGGCATTTAAATAAAGCTTATCGAAAAGCTCAAAGCGCGTCACTCTATGTCGTTCTAAATTATAAATAAATTGCCTTATTTGTGGTATATGGTTATAATGTACATATCAGCAAATGGAGTATTAATCATGTACGATGAAGTATTATCTTTAGAGTCAGCTCAACATATTTTTAAACTGCAATACGATGAGTATTCTGAAAATCCGCGTAGTGGTGAGTACGGAGATAACATTAGCCATTTTGTTATTCCCTCACATAAATACTCTACTGGTGAATGCCAAGACAAAGTTAATGATGTTCTGCGTAAAGTAGCAAAAGCGCTTGGTTTTGCAGTTTATGGAAAAACAAACCGCGAACTCGTAGAAGCATTTTTGGAAAGTAAAAATAAGCAAATTGGCCGCTATATCGAAATCCAACCGCTTTATGTTTATGATCATAGCGGCGTGACTTATTCAACCTCCCCTTTCCACTGTCGTTGGGATAGTGGCCAAATCGGATGGGTATTCACAACTCGATACGATTATCAAAATTTTGGATTAAAAGAAAAATTCAATCCTGAATCGGCACGGGAAAAAATCGAACAAGAAGTTGAATTTTGGGATAATTATGCTCAAGGCAATACTTATTGCTTCACTGTTGAAGATCGTGAAGGCGAAACACTTGAATCAGTAGGCGGCTTCATTGGTCATTATCGAGAAGTTACCAAAATGATCATTGATGAATATCTATTAGACTACCCTGATCTTGTCGCACTTAAAGACACTATCTGATGATATAGGGATCAAGTCTTATGACTTGATCCCTTCAAAAAATCCCTTCGCTGACGCTACCACCCCTATGCTTTCGCTAGGGGTTTTGGTTTTCCGGATCAAAGAGCAAAAATTTTAAGGCCTGCGTTACCCGACCTTTATATTACTTATTCACTATGTCTTGAAAAGCAATAAATAACATTAAATTACAGTGTTTTACTTAACTATTTGTGGTATATGCAATAAAATATATACATCAGCAAATAGAGTATAAAATCATGGCTAATATCAAAGTAACAGATACCCAAGACATCAAACTTGATCACGGATCATTATTTAATACAGAAGAAGCCCGTGAAAAATATATCAATATGAACGGTAAATTCTGTTTTTATAATAAGGTAGAACTAACAACAGATAAGACTGTAATCGCATCAGCTTGGTATCAAATCGAGTACAACGGCATTCCTTTGAGCCTGCACATCCAAACTAATTTCTTATTAAAGCTCACTCATAATCAAAAAACTAATGTGGTAAAAAACCGTGTTATGGGTGTAGTGAATGAAAATGAACATAGCTTATCCATTCATTCAGTAGATGAAGATTTTGATGGTGACTTGCCTTTTGAGCTAGATCGTAACTACCATTATCGCATCGGGTTGAAGATCAATGGTGAAGTTTTAGAAATCATTGATTTTATTATGGAAAACTTTAAGAAACGTGTGCATGTCGCAGTTAATTATTATTTTATGAACTTACCTTTTTACGCATTTTTAAAATGCCAAAATAAGATCATTGATAAAGTCATTGATGAGAATATCGGTACAGGTTGGGATAATTACCTTGCATGTTCAGTTGACCCATCAGCAAGTCATTACACCTATCAACACCTTTATCCTGAACGACAATACGAATTCTGTGCTTAAACAGTCAGGGAATAGACTACAGTTTATTCCCTTTTTTTTGGGGAGCGCCCCGCTTACGCTCTTGGGCCATCTGCTTACGCAGCTGCCATCCACATCACCCTTTGCTTACGCTACGGCCACCAGTGCTTACGCCACCGGTGGGGCTTCGCCTGTAATCAGATAAAGGATCGCAAATTAATTGCTTCTTTTAAGCAAAAACCATCATTTAAATAAGTAATTTTTAAAAAGCAATAGTGCGACAAGTCTTGTCGTTTTATTAATTAAAACAATAGTTTAATGCATGAAAATAATGGTTTAATCATTTTTAAAATGGTAAAATAACCTTATCAACAAACGGAGTTTAAACCATGTCAAATGCAGCAGAAAAACAAGCCATTCAATTTGAAATGAGCCTGATCCCATTAGAAAAAATGAATGAAACTTATGGTTATAGTGACCTTAACGGCAAATTATTTAATGCCTTATTTTTAGATCATGGTCCTCACCAGTTTGATTTTTTAGAAAAACATTTGCCGATTTTCCTTGTAAAATTTCAAGCGTATTTTGGAATCATCCAACGACTTGTGCACAACGAAGATCGAATTTTGATGCGCGTTGAAAGTACCCCGCGCAATGGCATCCCGTTCCTACTGATCAAGTCCGATCAGGAAAAGATTCGCCTAATCAATCCAATGAATTACAGTGATGAAGTTCTAACAGTTCAAGAAGCTTCACTGGCGCTTTCAGTTTTTACCTACAACTATTTTTATGAAATGGCTAAAACTGAAACCGAGCAAGACTTTTGTATTTTCATGATGGAATACCTCAAGCGCTTGGCTGATTTCAACTATAAAGAGGGCTTAGATCGTGAGCAGCAGCCGCATAATGTTCTTGGCATTTTTTCGCTGATCGATTGATCAGCGCAGGAGTGTAGAAACATGGCTATCAAAACCAGTGAACAAGCAAATGCCTATGCAATGCGTATGTATAACGAAGATTATTGGGAAAAAAAATACATTCCTGATGTCACAGGATTAAAGAAAATTTTGCATCCGGATGCTGAATATACCGAGTACGAATATCGCTACCAGTTACCCGTTAACTTAATCCTAGAGCGTATTTATGTCGGTGATGATGATACTGATCAGTATCCGGACGGTATACCGGACGAATTAGCACCGGATGACCAAGGCAAAATCACATTAGAATTTTATGTCGCAATCGATGAACCGTTTGGCGCGGTAGATTCTAAAAAGATGGATTACCTGAAATTAGTTGATGATTTACATTCTTGTGTGAACTATAAAACAAATGCCACCATGGACGGTGGGATTAACTTATCGCAGAGAGCCACAGACCACCTCCTATATCGCATTTCAGACCTTTACCTATGTTCTGATACCTTTAATCAAAATAAAGGGCTTTTAAGCGCAATTCAGAGCAAAATATGTGAGGGTTTATAAATCGCCTATTGAAGTCATGATCAGCTGAGAGTCAGCTGATCCGACAGCGCTCCGCTTACGCTTCGGGCAATGTTGCTTGCGCAAATTGCTTTTACTGTTTTCAAAGGAGGTGGATTTTTTTTATTTTTCATGATTAGTCATAATACCCCAATTATCTGATGTCATTAATTTTAAAAGCATAACAAAGACTTACATAATATTACTTTTTAAATATGTGGTATATGGTTATAATAACTCTATCAGCAAATGGAGTTAAAAGCATGTCAGCATTTCTAGTTTCAGCAAAACATATCGCTATCGTCTGCAATGCAGTAGTTTTTGATCAGACCAATCAAAGAATTTTCTTTAAATGGCTTGATGACATCAAAAAGTCAGTCCATTTTCCTGACTCGGTTGTTGAGTTTGAAAAACAGTTCATTCAAGAAATCCAAGACTTTGAAGATGAGCTATCTCAGCTTGATAATTTCAAATTACTTGCCAAAATTTTGGCTAATGCGAATTTTGTAAGTCTGCAATATCGCTATCCTAAACATGATCATGGAGATATTGAACTTTATTTATCAAGAGTGCATAAATTCAGTATGCGCGATGATCTTGGAGGGAAAGATTTGAATGTCATTCAATTCCTGAAATTTGTTCATTGCCTGAATTACCAGTCGTGTGAGCACCCTGATTATAAAAAATCATTCGCTTATAAGTTCATCAAGTTAGTTGAAGAATTGGCAATTTATAATAGTCCTGAATACAGCAAAGCGGAATGGTGTGCATAACACCAAGAGCAGTCCGAAAGGACTGCTTTAAAAACCGGCTCCGCTTACGCTTCGGGCAATGTTGCTTGCGCAAATTGCATTCATTCCCCTTTGCTTACGCTGCGGCCCCCTGCGCTTACGCCACCGGTGGGGCTTCGCCTGTTTTCAGGAACAAGGACTCGAAAAAATTGCTGACAACCTATTCGATCTAGCTGCTGATATCAGATTCTTTTTAAAAGCGGTACTGGTGTCATTAATAGGGCATCCTGAACATTTAAAAAATTAAATATTTTCTTTTTTTAATAACTAAATTTAAGTTTTATTACATAAAATTACGATGCTAAAATGTGGTATATGTTATATTAATTACATCAACAATAGAGCTACTTAACTAATTGTTAGTTAAGGTGTAATTGGAGTAACAATCATGAGCTATGTTTGGTTCTTAGTCATCATTCTTAATGAAGGTAGTGTTCACGCTTTTCCAAGTGATTCAGAAGCAGAATGTATGCAGGCCAGTCAAATTTTTCACGATGCAGATACTAACGCTTACCTAACTAAATCTGTTTCATGTATTCCGTCATCAGAATACTTAATTACGGCAGAAAACAAAGATAAAACTGTTAAGCAAGAATTTTTTTATTGATTGGGGAAGTCGAATGAATACTTTGCTAACGAAACCACTTTTTGCTGTTATTTCTGCTGAAACCGCTGCCGAAAATAAGGCACGTTTAACCGAAATTCTCAAAAAAAATGCTGCCAACGCTTCATATCCATTCACGTTAAAATATCCGAAATCCCTACATGGGAAATTGCTACTGGCAACTTATGAATTAAGTTACCAGTATGATCAATCACAGAACATTTTCTTTATAGATGAGGGCATTGATTTCTGCGGAAAGCAGGCAATCTTCATTAAGTCGAATGCTGATGCAACAATTGCCGATCTGTTCCAAAAATTAGAAAAAGACCCATTTAAAGGTGCAGATATTTACGGATCATTTCTTGCGAACTTGATACTGGCGGTACTGGAATATATTGAGAATAACCCTGATCAGGAAACACTAAATAATTTTGATGATTACGAATGTATCCATGCAGTTTATACGTGCGTTTATTGTCAGAAATTGAATTATGAAGCTGACATGGTGCTTGGCTCTATCAAGCCATATTGCTTAGAGTGTGAAAGTTACCAATCAGACCATGATGATTCTGACGACTAAATCGAAAAATGAATAACAGCCCCTTGTGGGCTGTTTTATATGGGCGCTCCGCTAACGCTACGAGCCAATGCTTACACATCGGCTATCTACTCCCCTTTGCTTACGCTGCGGCCACCAGTGCTTACGCCACCGGCGGGGCTTCGCCTGTATTCGGATAAAAGGAGTCGCTATTTGAATAGTATCTTTACCCCGACCTATATCCCATTGTTTGTATGGTTAATTGTAAAAGCAATACTATATTTAACATTAAATTACTAAATTTATATGTGGTATATGTTATATTTATAAGCATCAACAATAGAGATTAATACACGGAGTTACATCAATGAACCTGTTTGAACCTAATAAATTTGCACAGGGTACTTTGGTAGGCTGCAACGGTAATGCAGTTTCACTAATATCACATTTTAGCCAGTGCGCAAGAGACTCAGGATGGTCATCGGACGAAATTTTAAAGGTTGCTAATAAAGCGCGTGAAGCCGATTACAACCACCTTGTTGCTTGTTTAATGGCTCACTTATCAACCAATCCTGATGATTTTAAGGTCGGTATCCTTTTTGATCATGTATCTGCTGAACAGTTTGAAGCAAGCCTGTCCAAACTGGAACAGTATCTATGTGAGCAGTCTAAAAACGGTGATGGCTACCCGTACAATCTCACTAATCCAAACTCACACCATTGCAAGATTGCTATGGCTGTATCCGAACTTATAGACCGCTTCGATAGTGGTGAATGTTTTTATCAAGATGATGGTATTGAAAGTGTTGGCTCTCAAGCAGTTTTCCTTGAGCGAAACACCAATACAGCTATCAGTGAAATGTTTGGCAAGTTGCGCAGCCACATGATCGAAGATGCCAATCTTTATGAAAACTTCTTGGCCAATCTTCTCAATCAAGTATTGTATATCATTGACTCAGAAGATGATAAGGACACCAATGATGATATACATGATTACGAATGTGATTATGGCCTTCGGACTTGTGAGTGTTGTGGTGTGATTCTACACAAAGACCAGTTTGATGATGAATATGGTGAATGGCGCTGTCAGGATTGTATAGAGGAAGTTGAGAGCGATGCAGAGCACGACTTTGAAGAAGATCGAGAATACGATTATGAACCGTAATATTTGATGAAACTGTCAAGTGATGTACCAGTTAAAAATTGATACCCTTCAAGCCCCTTTTCACTAAAGGGGCTTTTATTTCAGCCACCAATTTGTATTGTGCAATATAATAATACTTACATTGCGGCTACATAATTCAACATAATCCAATTTCCTGAAATGTGGTATATGGTATAATTATATTATCAACAACAAATAGAGTAAGACCATGGGTATCAGTGCATTACAATCAATCTTAAATTCTTCAACTGTTAAACTTTCTTTATTTGGTTGTGGCTTATATACAACAGCCGGCTACCGTCCAAATGAAATGATTGTCGATGAACCTTGGCTACTAAGTTCAGAAGATGAGCACCTTGTTCACACTGGCAATCTAGTCTCAATTGATCAAGCTCTTTTAGTGCCAAACGCGGCATCAGCAGATTTCAAAACTGTAAGCGACAACTTTAAGAAATATGTAATGGAAGCTTATGAATCATCTGTAACAGACAGCTTAGATATACAGGATAAAGTTGAAGTACCAGTTCTTACGCATGGTCGTTTTACAGCAGCTCAGGCCTTTAGACTAGATATTGTGCTTGCCGGCGCTGTAGTTAAATTCAAAGATGCTGACATGGCTTATGATTTCCTGATGGATAAAATTGGTGAAGGCCATGCCGAATTTTTACAAGAAAACGGAAAGGAACATCTGCATCCGTTTTACCCTGCTTATGCAGTCCCAACAGTTACCTTTAAAAATACATACAGTGATCAGTTCATTCCATTCTGTTTGTTCAACCGTTATGGCGAATTCATCGGTAATAGTGAGTATGAAATTGAATCAATGGAGATCACTGGCGTTGAACAGGACATTATTCCGGATTTGGGGCTATCCCCTAGTCTGGACGAATCGATCAGCAATTATGAACTGTACCTGACAGTATAGGAGGTCACTTCATGAAAACAGTATTGAAATTCTCTGATGTACTTAAAACAAGAGCTTTTGTTAGCAACATCAACAGTAATCCGGTTGATGATAACTATGAGGTAGAAGCCAGTGAGGTATTTTCTGACCCTACTGGCAAGCCGGATAGCTTAATGCAATACAATTTTGTCGATCCATCTTTAAGACCGATCATTATTGATATTAACTCCGAACTGAAAAAGTTACCGGATAACTCACATCATTCGGGATCATATTCAGTCATGGATGCCTTCGGTGAATGCGTTTACCTTGATTTGGCCAACACAGTTCCTTTCTGTTCTGAGTCACTGGAAGCAAAAATAAAAGGGGTAAGATTCTACAAGTTTTTCATTTCTTATAATGAGGGTGAAACCAGTTATAACGCGCCAAGCGTGATCACTTTGGCTGATTCGGAGGAAAATCTGAATCTTCAAATTCTGAAAATAATTGCTGATGATTTGAACTTAACTCTTGAAGATGATGGCCAACATTACGCTACCACCCCAAACTTTATGGCAGCTTCAATCGGGATCATTGAAGAAATCAACTTCCAACAATTCCATCATTTTAAAGAACTGTTTCCTAACCACGCCTATTGCGGGTGAAGATTTGAGTGGAAATTAAAGTCATTAACTAGACATTAATACTTTAAACTCTAACAATGCAGTTGTGTACTAGGCTTATCTTATGACTAAAAATTCATCAAAAGACTTTGAGCAATTAAACATTCGTTTAAATTCAGGCTTGAGAGATAAATTGAAAGAAATGGCGAAGAAAAATAATCGCTCATTGAATGGTCATGTTGAGTTTATCTTAGAGAAAAGCATAACCGATGATGAAAACCAAGTGATAAAGTATCTGCTTTACCGTATTAAACAATTGGAATCAGAACTGGAAGCAACAAAACCTTAATATCAACTGTTGATTCTAAGATTTGATTTTATGAAAGCATAGTTTAGAGCTATTTTGTTTAGCTGTACTTATTGACAGATCAAAAGTAAAAAAACCGCAATAAGCGGTTTTTTTATTTCCAAATTCTCGACCCGTTCAGCAAGATCGGCAAATAACATGGTCTATCGCCGCGCTACGCTTACGCTTCGATTCGCTGCTAACACAGCGAATATCTACTCCCCTTTGCTTACGCTGCGGCCACCGGCGCTTACGCGACCAGTGGGGCTTCGCCGTTCCTCAGATAAAAGATGCTCGAATTTTTACGGGTCTGCATTCATGGAATATCACTGTCCGGATGCTTTTTGAAAAGCACTTAAACGACATTCCTTGACGCGATAGCGCTGACTACACAACAGCTCAACTTATTGAACTGTTATAATAGAAATATCAACAATATAGAGTTACAACTATGAGCACTTACATTGATATAGATTTAGCTATAGAGCAAGAAAATAAAGACAAAGTAATTGAACTTTTTACTGGTGCAGGGATTGAATTTACCCTAGAAGAAAGCAGCTCATTCTTTACTGGTGATTACTTGGCTATCTTCACGCTGCCTAATCGAGAATTTGCAGTTATAGATGATGAAGAAACTATCTTGATGGATCATAAAATCCAGTTTTCAGCATATAACTATGGCTTTTATGATGAAGTCGATGAGCAAGTCCGTAATTTCCGCATCAAAGACAATACCCCTATTTATAAAACCTTAGATTTAGCTGAATCAAAAATCAGCTATACCGACCTTGAAGGCCTGATAGACCAGTCTAAAAACCTTGAAATCCTCAAGACTCTGATTAAGGAGTACCGAGATCAGGTACGTGTTCTTGAGTGGTAATTATTACAAGACTTAACACTTAATTACAGCTATTTACTATGCTTAAATGTGGTATATGGTTATAATGTAAGACATAAGGTAAACAATAGTAAAGCTTTATTAAATAGGTGATTTGCATACTTTTAGGAGAACCCGCCATGCAAACAATGAACAGCGTTAATCTATTAGGCAATGTTGGTCAGGATGTAGAAATTCATCAGTTTCCTGATGGTGGCCGCAAAGCAACTCTTAAAATCGCTACAAATAGCGGCACTGGCGATAACAAAAAAACCCAGTGGCATACACTTATTTTTTATAACAATGCTGCCGACATCGTTTCACTGTTAAAACGCGGTGATGCAATTTGTGTCAGTGGCTCACTGGAATACCGTCAATGGGTTGACCAGTATCAACAAACACGCTTCACCCCTGAAATTATCGTTGACCGATTCAGCATCATTAAAGGTGATGTTGGTCAGATTCAAGGCGCTGAACAGCAGAATTATCAAGGTGCTCACCAACAAGGCCATAGCCAAGGTAGCTACCAAAACATTAAAGGCAATGGTGGCTTTGATAACCGCAACCGTAATAATCAGGCTCCACAAAACCAAGGCGGTTATAACAACCAACCGCAAAATGGCGGTTATAACAATCGCTCGAATAACCAAAATCAAGGCGGTTATAACAACCAACCGCAAAATGGTGGTTACAACAATCGCCAAAACAACCAAGGCCAAGGCGGTTATAACAACCAACCGCAAAATGGTGGTTACAACAATCGCCAAAACAACCAAGGTCAAGGCCAAGGCCAAGGCCAAGGCGGTTATAACAACCAACCGCAAAATGGCGGTTATAACAATCGCCAAAACAACCAAGGTCAAGGCGGTTATAACAATCGCTCGAATAACCAAAGCCAAGGCGGTTATAACAACCGTCAGAATGCACCAAGCGATATGGCCTAAAGGCCCACAGCTTACCGCAGCCTGCTCTGTTGCTGATACCTCCGAAAATGGCTGCGGTTCTTAATTTCGGCACTCTTTTCTCCGATTGAAGTGCCGTTTTTTTTACATTGAATAAGAAGGAATAGAAAAATGATCGTACAAAATAACCCTGAAATTGCTTTCGATCTATTAACAGAGTCACCAATCTGCGCGGGTCGTTACCGCCCTTCTGAGGAATTTAAAAAAGGTCATAGTCTAGGCATCACTATCAATGGTGAACCAATCCTGATGCTCGGTTATGCGGAAGATCAAGAAAATCACGACATTGCTGACCGACTACTGGCATGTGAAGGCTTCAAAAAACTGGTCAAAACTGTTTTTGGTACTCATGAAGGTTTAGAAAAAGGCGTGATCATTAATCAATTGGCCTGCCCTGATCCTGAATATCTGTGTCTGACTGAAAGTGAACAAGGGGTGGTTGAAACTGGTATCGGCACGGGCCTACTGGTGGCGGTACTGCCGCAAGACCGACAAGATTTTGCTTTTGGGTTATGTGCTATGAATGATGTCATGCTGTGCTTATACCCAAATGCCAAACCTCTATCTAAGCAAATCATTCTGTCGGAATCATATTGCTAAATAAATAGATTAATTTTTATACTAATGCTGCCCCTGTAGCCCCTCTATTACAGGGGTTTTTTTTGCCTGTCATTACCAAAATCATGTAGCGCCAAAACCGCGCTGCGCTGACGCTACGTGCCGTGGGCTTACGCTACGGCATTTTTCACATCCCCTGTGCTCACGCATGGCCATAATCCGCTAACGCAGATCATGGAGCTTCGCCGGTATTCGGATATGGATGGCCAAATTTCAGCTGCATCAACAACCCGACCTCTATCATTTGATCTATAAGTTATTTCTTAAAAGCATTTTATAACAATAACTTACTTAATATTACAGTCTGATTTGTGGTATATGTTATATTTATATCATATCAACAAATTAGAGTTTCAGTGATGTCTAACCCGCCTTTAATTGCAATGCAAACATTAAGCAATCTTCTTCAAGACCCTCAATTTCTTTATAAGAATATGCTGAATGACAGTTTTGAGGTGATGAATGCTACTGAGTCCCCTTGTGGTCAGGATTATGTAATTGGTTTTACAGTTCAATATAAATCCTATGAAGAATTTGATCTTCGGTTCTTAATTCAGTTCTTAATTCGTACCAAGTACGCAGACAACACTTACCAAATTTTGTTCATGACCTACCATAACAATAAGATTGTTGAAATCACTTTGAATGATGATTCTGATCTTGTTGAAGGCATGACGACAATGGAGGTAGAGGATTTCTTAACTGAAAACATGATGATTTCAAAAAATGCCGAACAACTGCTGATTCACAAGCTGTTCGAGCGCCTTTCTGAAAACCGTATTTACCACATGCAAGGTTAGGAGATATCTATGTTAGTTGCTTTCACTGGTCCGGAAGGACAATTACAAACTCTGAACCTGAATTCAAGCCCTGCTCTTTTTTTGAATTTAGTGGGTAGTTTAATTCAGCATAAGTCAGCAAAATATTTTAAAATTGAGCTAAAAGGATGTGAAAAAATAAAGGGGTTGGACACCAAAAGTCTATTTTTCCCAACCACCAGTTTTGAGAAGAACACGGCATTAAATTACGCTTGCAGTTATGGTTATGCACGAATGACCAAAGTGATATTGCGTTTTTTGCAGACTAACTATTTTAGCCCCCGTAAATATATCCCTTTCTTTATGGAAGATATATGTATTACGAACCAATGCCTTCGGAGTAATCGGCCTCAAACTAAAGAATTCATCAATTTTTTCAATATAAAACGAAGTTATGTCTCTTTAGTTTTTGTTCCTAAAGAATTGGTTAAAACTTTTGAAAATAATCGTGCTTTAAATCTGTCTAATCCTAAATATCCAAAAGTAACTATCAGATTTAAAAATCCTATTTTTTCGAGTATGACCGAGATAGAAACCATGAAGCAACTCAACAATGTGGTCGTTGTCGAAGATGATTTATGTGAATTGGATAAGGAGCGCTATTTCATAGCAGAGTTCAAATCAGGAAAAAAAGGCTTACTTTTGAGTGATGATCTGAGTGATCTGACCGATCAAAAGCTTCTGAACCAAATCAACAAAGCCTTGACCACAGAAACCTATAAATCGGTTAAGGATGATTTTAAAAAAGTGGTTAGTCTTGAAGAAATTGAGCTACCAAAGTACGTGGAGCTAAGTAAGCATTCAGAATTCACCTATAGAATCTAAAAATCGTTTAGATTCCCCCAAAGGCTCATAGCTTCGCGCTATGGGCCTTTTTATGTCTATTAGCCCCATAGACTAGCCTGCACATCAAAACACGCGCTGCGCTAACGCTACGGGCCAATGCTCACACATTGGCTATCCACTCCCCTTTGCTTGCGCGGCGGCCACCAGTGCTTACGCCACCGGTGGGGCTTCGCCTGTATTCAAAAAAAAGGATGCGCGAATTTTTGAGCATCCGTACCACCGACTGAAATTCCAATATCAGATAGATATTTTTAAAAGCAAAAACAAAATATTACATAACTTAACTGTTTTATTTGTGGTATATGTTTATAATTAGATTTATCAGCAAACGGAGTTTAAAATTATGTCAACAAGTCCTTTATCAGTTGCACAAACCACAGTAAATCAAATGGGTGGAACTCAACGCCTATCCTTAATGATTGGTGCTCGAAATTTTATGGCTGACGGTAATTCTTTGAGTTTCCGTTTCCCGAATAATGGAAAAATTAAAGCAAATTATTGCAAAGTCACTCTAAATTACAGTGATTTATACGATATGGAAATCGGTTATATACACGGTGAAAATTATAAAATCGTTGAAACAACAGAAAACATCTATGCAGATGGTTTAGTTAATTCTTTTGAAAGTAAAACAGGCTTATACCTAAGCCTATAACTACAAGAAAAATTAAATATAAGAGGTTTATTGTGAGCGCATTACTAGCCAATTTTTTTCAAAATTATGATGATTTCTGTTGGAGAAGCAATCAGGCTTATTTGGTTATCATCCAATATACAGATGGTGTCAAATCACTTGCCTATTTGACTGCTATGGACAGTGAAGATGGAGGATTAAATATTTCCGTTCAACACTTCAATATAGACCCTACCCAATTTCGCAATTGGTCGGATTTTGAAATTTTAAAGATTGCAAACTTAGACGATCTAAACTCACATATAACTTCAAAATCTTTTTTACTTGACTTCAAGGATTCAAATCTTTGGCAAGACGTAAAAAATGTTTTAGATGATGGGGATTCTATATCAGATTTTGGATGGAGTTTAGTAAGAATAGAATCTCCTGAGACGGAGCTACATGAACGTGATCATGGTTCAACAGTTGGTTATTTTGATGACAAAATCCGTACTGATTTTTATCTTGCTCATGTTGGTTATGACTTGATGGACGATAATAAAATTTTAGGGTTAGAGCTAGATATTTATAATGATGATTTTGATTTAAAAAAAATCACACTAGAAAATCCTAACCATGCAATTTTTGAAAATGCGTTGTCTAAAAAAATTATAAAGCTTGATGTTGAAACAATTTTGAATAGTTAAGCACCGGCTTTAAATCAATGATCTAAATATAAAAAAATAGTCAAAATGGCTATTTTTTTATCAAATCAGCTCCGCTGACGCTCTCGGCCATGTTGCTTGCGCAAATGGCATTTACCCCACCCTTTGCTTACGCAGGGACCATAGATCGCTCGCGCAATCTATGTGGCTTCGCCTGTATTCAAATAGTTGTTGTCATTTTTTTCAGCTGTGATTTTGCGTTTTATTTAGTCCACTTTTCAACAAAAAAACCTTTAAAATCAAGAACGTCAAGCTATGTCGCAAAGCGTCTTTACTTTATTTAATTCTGTTCTTTTTTTGGTTATATTATTAATTCATCAACAAGTAGAGTTACTAATATGCCTAACCACGTTACTACGTCAATTTTAGTGCATTCCCCAAATTTTGCAGAAGCACTAGCGTTCATGCATGGTACAAATGAAAATGGGGAAACCACTTCTCATTTTGATTTATCAAAAATCGTCCCTGAACCTGTTGAACTTGATTTAATCAGCAATGCACATGCCGAAATCAGCTTGGCTTATTATCTGACTGATCGGGGGCAAAAAGACTTTGATATTGTGGAATACTACAAATATCAAAGTAAACCGCATGTGCAAATGGGTGCTAATGAAGTCATGGAAAAGCTACATACAGAGCTTGCCAAATATGATGCAGATGGAAACAGCACCGAAAAATTAGAGCCAAATCCTTTTTTTGACCTTAGTTTGCCGAAAACGCTTGATGATTTGTATAAATCAGGCGAAGCGATCGTAAAACTAACGAATGAATACGGCGTATCTAATTGGTATGACTTCCACTGTAAGTTTTGGGATACCAAATGGAATACTTATGATAGTTTCTTGGCTTCCGATAATGAGGTGCGTTTTGATAGTGCTTGGTCAAGCCCTGAATGTATTATCGATAAATGGGCGAAAATGTTTAAACTCGATATGACAGTAAAAGCATTTGATGAAGGTCATTGTTTTTGGTTTGTACGTGAATATGTTAAAGGTGAATTGGTTGAAAGCCGTGATAATGATGAAGCCGATCATGCTGAACTATGTCTTGATCTTAAAGGTTACGACTATTCAGAATGTGAAGATGAATCAGTAGAAGAAACTGTTGAAGAAAATCCAATTCGCCCTAGTTAAAATATAAATCAACAAAAAAGCAGAATTCGTTCTGCTTTTTTTTATCAAATATATAAAAAAAATCGCTCCGCTGACGCTCTCGGCCATGTTGCTTGCGCAAATGGCTTCTACCCCACCCCTTAGCTCACGCACGGGCCACCGGTGCTTACGCAACCAGTGGGGCTTCGCCGGTAATCAGAGATAAAGGACTCGATTTTTTTCAGCCATAAATCTAATGAATGCTCTTGTCTAGCTAATGTAATTTAAAAAACCATATTTTTACATACTTTTACTTTTCTTTTTTGTGGTATATGGTTATAATTAAATCAAATAAATCGGAGTAATAATTATGAAATCAGCATCAAAGTTTCCAAAACCTAAAACAGTGAAACTTACCCATCAGGGTAAACAAATTGTTTTGCGTGAAGTTCGCAACAAGGTTAGCCATGACTGTAGTTACGAGCTAAATTGCCGTACTTACATCGGTAAAGTTAAGTTGAACGATCAGGATAAAACCGCTGTTCGCATTTTCCTTAGTAATTTAGGCCAAGCTCATACTGTGCGTTGTGAGCATGAGTTTGATTGCTGTGGTCAAATCTATCATACAGGTCGTGCATTCCGACTGAGCCGCAACCGTATCAAGTTGCGTATCAGTGAATATGCAAATATCTAATTCAGTAAGCAGGCAGGACTTTGACTAATCAGAGTCCTGTCTGCTTTTCAGGTGGTTTTTAATATCCCTACCATAAACAGGCTACGGCGCTATGATTACTCTATATATAACCATTGGCTTTTTCGCTTTGCTGACAGGCTTTCTAATCTATAAGAAGAAAAAGGTCGCAGCGCTCATTTTTGGCGTGATTACAGCGGTATCCGTACTAAGTACCGTGCAGATGTATAAAAGCGCTGTAGAACTCAATGACCAACCGATCTCACAGCGCCGTGGGCAGATTATAAGTGTGGCATTGATGACGGCCACTCAGTCACCAGCAGGGCTTAATTTCATTAAACTGGTGGAATTCGCTTCAAAAGACAACGTGATCACCAATGCTGAATACAATCAACTTCGTCCATTCATTCCAAATGAAGTGATAGCAGAAGTAAACAGCAAGTATCCGGATGCAGAAGCAGAAGAACGCCACTATTCCCGCACTACACTATTACAAGAGCAATAAGCAGGCAGCCTACCATGGAAAAACTAATGAGCTTTGTGAACAAGCCAAATAGCTATATTGCAGGCTTCACATATCTTATTGCTTTAAATGTAGTTTTACTGATCATTCTTCTGACTACCAAAGCCATCGTCTATTACATAGGCATGGGGAGTTCAAACTTAGATTACCTGATAATTTACCTGTTAAACCTGACTCTATTCAGTAAACATTTATACGCACTGGTAGCAACACGGGTAGCAAAAGCGAAATTGATCAAAATGGATATTGGCGCTTTTATTGCCAGTCTGCTCATGTTGTGCATCGTCATTACCCTGTCTGTTCATAAATTTGAGCTATTTCCAGTAACAGACACAAATCGGTTTTTAGTGACATTTTTAGCGCTAATATCTTTAATCAGCATTGGTTATACAGGTTATACAAGATCGCAAACAATCAGTAATACCCGCGTGACAGGCAATAAAGAAGATGTAGACGGGTATTCTGTTTATCTTGATAGAAAGACACTTAGAGTTCTCAATGCAGCGTTTTTTATTACACCATTTATCATTGTAGCTGTAGCCTTGAAGTTTGTATTTTAAGCCGCTATCTCTAATTTATAGATCACTATTCCAAAGACACCCCTGCGGTGCTTTTTTTATTCTATTTAATTACTTATAATAACAATTAATTAATCAAATTATCAGTTTAACATCTATGTTTGTGGTATATTTTAATAACAAATAAGCCATGGCTTATTTAAATCTATCAACAAATATGAGGTTCACCATGTCAATTCGTGCGCAGCACTTAACTGTTCAGCTCAGTAAGCGGGTCTTTGAAAGTGAAGAATTCGGTATCGTACGTTCACAAGATATGCTCTACGGCGTTGAAAGCTTCAATATGCAACCTTTACTGATCGTGGGCGTATCATACGAGCAACTTCCTATTCACTATCGCCAGTATGCCCGTGTAGGCGAATCAATCTGCCTTGAAAAATTCCTTATGGATTTTTGGGCCTATAAACATGAAAACCCTGCCTGCCCTGAACATCCTGTGACTGGTAAACCGGATGTACTAATCATTGATCATCGTCTTGAGAATGTATTAGCGCCGTCTTTTCTGTCATGGTTGACCAATAACGGGATTCAGTATGATTATTCAACTTCAAAAAGTCGTAAGTTCTCTGCCGTGGCGCGTCAGCACCAAGTCTATCCTGATGTAAAAATCGAGCATCATACTCCGACCGAATCCACAGACGGCGCAGCAGAACGCTTCAAGTTAACGCTTGAGAACCTGAATACTGAAATGAAGCATCAGCAGTTCACATATTCTATGATCTCCAAACCAATGCGATCTCTATTGCAATCGTCTGTTTGGGAACCAAACGCTGAAATTGAAACAGTGGTCGAACCAGTGGTATATACACAGACATTTGTTGATCCGGAAATTATGGCGCGGCATACCCAAAATGACCTCAACATCTATAACCCGCATTGGCACAAATCAACCAATACGCCCTATTTCCAATATGGATATCTAATCAATAATTTTGTTAGTGAAAGTGCACTGGCAGATATAGATCATCAGCGGGAATTATCACTTGGGCTAGTTGCCATGGAATACTTATGGCCATCATTTGATGAAGGTATCCAGTTACGTTTAAAGCAGTTCAAAAATAAAGGCTGCCGTAACTTAGATTCTTTAAGCAAAAGCGATTACAACAAACTTCTGTACCTGACTGGTATTGATACCGAAGCCCATATCAATGAGCTGAAAGCTAATGGCTTGATCCTGAAAGATGAGGTTAAGTCCTTTGTATACGATATCTCCAAAATGGATGTTAACGACATTAGCCATTTATGGCGTAGCGTGGTTCCGGCCAGTGCTAAGACTTTTGAGGTTGTTCCCGTCCTGATGGAGAAAAAACAAAAGTATCGTGTTTTTGCAGCTCAAACTACTGGTGCGCAATTTATCTTTATCTGCTCATGCCGATACAAGAAAGCAGCGGCTTTTGACCAAGGCATGTGCCGTGGGTACAAGAATGGCAATGTCGTACCTTTGAATAAGGCTCAGTTCGATACCATGGTAAATGAAGCTTTAGCGGGTCAGCCAAGCGTATTTGATGAACTGAGAACAACAGCAAAAAAGCATATCGATCGCGTAGCGTAAAAGGGAAAAAATGATGGTAAAGCATCTATCATTTTTCGCCATTGTCAGCGGCATGATCTTTTCTGCCGCGATCGGTGCTGTCATCAACTTATAGGTATATTTCAACCTAAAGTGGGTGCATATATTCGCCATGCGAAAGAAGATGGCAAAATCACCAAAGATGAATCCAATTTGATTTATCAGCTCATTGATGAAGCTGCAAAGAAGCGGGAGAATCTTGAATCGACAGATTTAGTGAACCAACTTTAAGCCCGTGTTCATGATCAAGTTGTCCGACCTTCCTAAAGCTAAAAAAATCGGAAGTCGATAAATTTAAATTGATATCAGAGGATGTCGATGATGCAGCTATCTACAAAGTAAAGATGTAATAACAGATGCGCCGTAGACTCCTTATAAATAGGACTCTATATGGCGATATAGATGCTCAATAATTTCAGCGCTGAAATTTTTCAGAAGAAATACGTTATATTCACAGATAAATAGGACGACCCATGCCCCGATCATGGTCAATAATGCCGTTAAAGGCCCATGCGCATAGGCAGTAGAGCTTTGCAGATAGAATGTAATGCACAATGCAATAAACGTAACAATGCCCAATGCTCGGTACACTGTATTTCTTACAAAGCGAATTATGACTGTCCTTTTGGTTTCAACATCTGCATTCATTTCGGAAATATCTCATAATTGATTTTATTATCTAATAATAAATAATACAGAAATATTTACTTTTTTAAAATTATAAAAGATAATAAAAAGTATCAAGAATCTGAGCAGAGTCTCCAATCTTGATTAATCCCTCAGTTTTAATAAGCAGCTCTAGTCTCATGGAGCTGCTTTTTTTTATATATATTTAGATACTTAGAACCCCTTCCACTGTCTGAAAGACTACAGATCAAACAAGACGGCGTTATAACGATTAGAGCAAAGCCCCCCTTTTGCTTACGCGCCAAATGATCCGCACACGCGGATCATTACTACGTTTACACTCCGTACGCCCTGCTTACTCAGGACTCATTTGCCGTCAGAGACGGATTTCGCAAAATCCGATAATTGGCTATCAAGCTAATACCTTAACCTATTCTATTTTGGAAATATAAAAGCATTATTTTATTAATAATAGTTCTGATATAATAAATAAAATATTATTTATAACGAGTGGTTATACCCATGTCACACGATATTCAAATGGACATTACCGACCGAATAAAAAGAAATAACGCAATCTTCAAACCGTTAGTGAAGTACATGAAGTTTGCCCTTTGGATGCTATTTGGCTTCTCAATGGGTGCTTTCGTATTATTTACTGTTTTAGCTTTGCAGTTAAAAACCATTCCCCAAGAAGATTATTTTTACTATTTAATGAATCTCCCACCTTTGGGCCTTATTCTCACTTTCGGATTAATGAACTTAACTGCATCAGTTGGTCAAAAACGTAATTTGAAACTGTTAGCACAATCTCCTGAATATCAGGAGTGCAAATCTACCATGTTCATCGTTAATACAAGATTACGCCATGCTAACCTAAATATTGTTGCTCATAGCTGTCTGATCGCATCAGTAGTGTGCTTGGCTGATTTTCTGATAAAGCATGGAATGAAAGAAGTTTCATTAGTGAGCTTTATGAGTGAACCATCCATGATTCTATGCGTCATACTGACCTTGGTATTCTCTGTTGCTTTTTTAACTCATGCGATTCTGAACAGCCGTTTAGATAATGCCATCCTAGATATTCAGATAGAACTGTTCAGAAAACAGTATGAACAGAATAAAAACAACGACCTGTAATACAGGATCAGAGGCCTAGCCCGACATTAAGTTGGGCTTTTTTATGCCTAATTACGACAAATATTGTCGTTATTTGTTGTATTTATCCCTGTTTATTTGTGGTATATGTTATAATTACCACATCAGCAAATGGAGTAAATAATATGTCTAACCAATCTAATATAGTGACTACTAAAGATATCTTCCAAGCCATTAAAGATGAATACCTCAAGTCAGGTGATTGGTACGAAATCTCTGAAAAAGAAATCCACAAAGATGTAGAGGACGGGCGATCAGTAATGATTCGTTTAGACGGCAACTTGATAGACATGCGCCTTTCCCATACAGGTTACTACACAAGCATGGGTTTCAACCCTCACGACCGCACGGAATTCCGAGAATCGGTAGAACAGGTAAAACATCAGTTCAGAAATACCGAAGCTAAGTGGCGTGATAACCCGACAGGTTGGTAAGCCGATCCCCCGTGTTCCGACCCTAAAACTTTCCTTACATGAAAGTTTTCAGGTCGGCTAATTTTAAAATTTATCATTAAAGGAAAGTGGTATATATAAAATTTATTGATTATGAAAACGCCATTAAAAAAGACAAATATCTTCCTTTCCGTCTAGTGGCTATAATTCAAAACATGATATGCAGTAAACAGAATTCACCATTCACCTATAAACCTTTGCTGATCTCATTTTTTTGTAAGGACTAGACTTATCGGGATAATTATCTACTGCAATAACTATTAAGCGTTAATGGTCGTGTTGATAAATCCAACTTGGAAGAATTAACCCATGAAGCAGACTAAACCTAAAGCAAATATCCGAATCCGTCTTATTGTTTCCATTGATTTGAGCTTGCAAAAGTCGCTCAAGAGTTTGGGTAAATACCTAAACCCCGTGAACTTCTTCATTGCAGTCTATCTTTACCTGATTATCATTGGGTTCAATACCTATTTGTCGTTTAATATTTAAGACCGGCAAGGATGATCCACTTAACCGCCACACGGCGGTTTTTTTTAATCTATGCTTGTTTCCGCGCGGAAATAAAAATCGCGCCACGCTTACGCTTTCGGGTAGTCTGCTGACACAGACAACATCTACTCGCCTGCGCTTGCGCTGCGGACACCTGTGCTTACGCTACCGGTGATGCTTCGCCGTGGCAAAAGATGGAAGCATTTTTTATTAATATTCGGATTATTATTTTATTATCTAATTTATCGATTATTTATTATTGAAAAGCACACATATTCAAATTGTTAGGATATGTAATTTAATATTTATTATGTGTGGTATATGCCGTAAAATATATGTCATCAACAGATGGAGTTTTACCATGGCTAATATCGTCATTCATAAAATTGAAGTATCTAATTGCCCAAACCTTGCAGAAGTATTGGAAGCTGTAACAACACCGGCTGACGATCCTAAAATTGATGATCCAAATTACTTCGACTTCAATACCATTATTCCTGAACCACCTGAATTAAAAATTATCAATGCACCTCATAGTGCGGCGAGTCTCGCCTATTTCCTTACCGACCGAGCGACTAGCCCCCTGAGCCGTATTAACCTGAATCGTTATGATCCGGCCGTTTATGGATCATCAGATTACAAAACTGTCCTGAATGATATGCGTGAAATCCTCACCATGTACGATCAAAATGGCAATGTTATTGAAACAACAAACAATCGTTATTCAGGTCACTACGCTTTACCTCCTACCCTTGATGCACTGTATGAGTCAGGTAAAGCCATAACAACACTTGCTGACAATCATGGCTTTACCAACTGGTATTCAACTCGTATGGCAATATGGGGAACACGATTTAACTGTTCGAGTTCCATCCGTGTTGAAGATGGAGTGATTTTCGATACCGCATGGAGTAGTCCACGATCGGTCATTGATGCTTTTGCTGAAAAGTTCAATCTCACCATGACCGTAAAAATTGCCGAAGAAGGACACTTTTTTTGGTATGTCCTGAATTACGAAAACGGTGAGCTTGTTGAAGAACGTGATTGCGAAGATGATGATAAATACAACCTGTATTTAGAGCTTTTCGGATACGAGATTGAGGAAGAAAGTGAAGAAGATGAAAATACTGATGAGGTAACTAGCTCATAACTTTATGCGTGGCTAAAGTTACTTACTTTAGCCACCGATCTAGCGAATAAGAATTAGTATTCTGCTAATGCAATATCTTTTCAAAAATCCGCTACGCTTACGCTTCGTGCCAATGCTTACACATTGGCATTCCCTTTGCTTGCGCTACGGCCACCGGTGCTTACGCGACCAGTGGGCCTTCGCCGGTATCCGGATCATTGAACTCAAATTTTTAAAATCCCCCACATCCCGACCTTAATCAATTTATTCTATTGAGTGACCTTAAAAGCATAAATCTGTCTACGAAGCTACTGTGAATGTGGAAGCCATGATTCAGACCAAACTTAAAAATATTGGAGTCCATGCCATTCAAAATGGTCACTATAACCTCTTGGACAACATTGATGATTCTGAACCTTTAGCCGAAACGAATGATAATACAAAATAAACAATAGGTTACATCAAGTTACTCCATTTTGTGTGGTATATGTTATAATAATCATATCAGCAAATGGAGTAAAAACTAATGTCTGCCCTATTCTTACATTGCGAATTCAGTCATTTTGACAACGGTACAATTCACACCCTTTCATATAACAAGGACGAACTTTTTGCTGTGAAACAGGGGTTCATTCATGCTGTAGGTACTGAGCTGAGTGATGAAAACTATGATGCCGCAACAGACAAAATTGAAGCGGCGAACAGCATTGAAGAACTAAAAAAACTAGAAATCAATTACAACAGTCGCTTTTACCGCCGTGTTATTAGACTACGTTCGATCCAACACATCACAGAACAAGAATACAACTGTCTCATGAAAGCCAATGAGAACACAGAAGGTTGGGCGTACTAAGTACGCCTTTGCCCCTCAACTTTTTTGGAGATAGTGATATGAGCCTGTATACCCGCTTAAAAATGACCAGTAAGCAAAATCATGAAATTGGTTTTAATGAAATGTGGCGTGAACTCATGATGGCCATGTTGTACTACAACATCTATACTGAGATCACGGAAGATAAGAGACTAAGTTTCTCTAATGAGGTCCGCTTACGGGTCTTAGATCAAAAGCTTGTTGGTAGTGTTAATGTCATTGCCGATATCAATGAAAATGACACTACCAAAACCGAAAAACATGAAATATTTTTCGAGTACGGTAACGGCCGTGGGAAGCAATTTGATTCAAACAACAGTGTTGAATATCTTGAACTGTATATCCCTATCAATGGTAATGCTGACCGGATTCTACTAAATATCGCTGAACGCTACTATTGCACATATAAAGTTGAGTTCAAGCATAGCTGCTTATGCGATTATCAAAGTCTGGCCACTTTTGATGATATTGAAGATGTACGATCAGAAATAACTTTCTAATCACTAACTGGCGGCTGTCCCGCAGCCGCCAATGGCGCTTCGCGCTGTTCAATGATCGTGTCCCTTCACGATCTGAAAACTTAATAAACTCAAAACCCAAGAGGTTAGAATTTATATGTTTTCGCGCCGCTGCTAACGCAGCTCACATCTGCCGCAAAATACCCCCATTTACCCCCTAGTCCCGACCTTTAATGATCTGCCTACAGCTACGCTCGTTCAATACACCTTCTTAGGGCGCTCCGCTAACGCTACGAGCCAATGCTTACACATCGGCTATCTACTCCCCTTTGCTTACGCTGCGGCCACAGGTGCTTACGCGACCAGTGGGGCTTCGCCTGTATTCAAATAAGGATGCGCATAAAATTATGATCCGGCTCAATCCGACCTATCATTCGGGAGGAATACCTGATATTGAAAAGCAAAAAAAAGCCGTTCATATAAGAACGGCCATATTCGGTATTTAATTTTAAAAATAGGTTTCCTGTTCTGCCACATTAAATGATTCAACACTAACAAGACGACCATTTTCATAAGTTTCATAGATGGCTTGGATTGGATGGGTATTAATAGCATGACCCTGAAAAATACTTAAAAAATTAAAGTATTCTCCCATCACGTAGACGGGTGTTTCAAAAAAGTTATCTTGTTGTTGGATCATGGCCGCAACAAGACCGCCATCTGTATGAATATCCAAAGTCAAAGTTTCATTATCATAGGAATAAATAGTCTCTAAACCTTCTATTTTTGTGCTTTCAGCATAAAACCGGTCCCGTGCGCGTTGCTGCAATTCTGCATCAGCTAAATGTGGACGATTTACATATTCCTTATAATCAATATTCGTTAGTCGAACCTTATCCAAATAGACGATCGCATCCATTAATTCATTACGACTTTTAAATTGGATGGTAGATAGTTTGATTTTATATGTAGTCATTTTAAAACTCTGTTTGCTGATAGACCACAATTATAACATATACCACATATTAAATTGTTATTGTATGTAGTTATTTTTATTATATTTTTTCCCTTACGCGCCCCGCTTACGCTTCGGGCAATATTGCTTGCGCAAATTGCTTCTCCCCCTTTGCTTGCGCGGCGGCCACCAGTGCTTACGCCACCGGTGGGGCTGCGCCGGTATTCGGATAAGGATGCGCCGATTTTGTTATCAGGATTAAAGTCGGATTGCTTCAAATATTACAAGGTCTGAAAATTTAAAAGCAAAAAAAACCGCCCTTATCACAGGACGGTTCTGATTGTTGGATTAGATCAGCTGTAAAAGTTCAAGTACGGTTTAAGAACATCTTTAGTATCGGTCAGCGTATTCAGGTCATTATAAATTGCCTTGATATAAGCGACCAGTTGAGTAGGCAGAAACTCGCTTGCATGTTCACCAGTGCTATTATTGGCAATGATCCGGCTATGAATTTTAGCCAATCCTTGCTCATAGCTCATGCGTTCCGCATGTTGCAGATAACGGAATATGATCTTTTTCATATCTTGAATACCAACTTTCAATGTCACTCGGCCATACATATCCATTGTGAGTTCATCGATAGACACATCATCACGCATTTTTCTTTCAGGTTTTGTTTCGGCATAAATCTGATGAAAGGCTTTGGCAAATTCCAAACCGTAGTAGGACACAAAATATTGATCAAATAGATCGTGGTCGAATGTAATCACCTGATCATCATTGTTCACATTATTTTTATAACGCGCACACGTTTTAAAATAATCATTTGAAAGATTCGGCTTGAAGTGTTTCAAGTTATTCAGTGCAACATTGATCAAGCTGCGATTTAGTGTACGTTGCTTGGCCATCTTTTCAATATTCAAGCGACCGAGGTACTGAATAATAAATAGGGCTACATCGGTCTTAATGTCGTACTGGATAAATTGTTCATGTGCGAGGAAGTTATAGGTTAAAAGATCAAAGCGGTGTTCAGGATTCTTGATATTGCCATTAAAGAATGAACTAACATGATGGTGATACCAACGTAGTTCAAAGCATTCAGGTTTCAGGTATTCATTATTATTAAAGCGAACAGCCCCCAATTCCATATAGTCTGTGCGTTCTAACGCGATTGCCACTTTATAGTATTCAATCAAGAAGTATGGATGAACATATAGATCAGCATCAATATTATTGATGTTATCGTACTGAATGAGTGCCTGAGTGATTTGATGATTAACTGGACGAATGATCATGGCATTCAAAATAAAACTTATGCCGTTATTATTTTCAAGGTAAATATATTCAAACATTTGAATTGCAAACTGTTTGCTTTCTTCACATTGGAAATTTCCAATCGGGAATGATGCTTTGTAATGGTCCACGCCGTAGGTCTTATCACCGATACAGGTATCTTCATCAAGGTTCAAAATATCGTTATAAGAATTGAATCCACTAACCGCAGCAAACTCAGAACGTATATTATAAATATCAGGGAGTTTAACACCTGAAAATGGATAGCCAATTGACTCTGCAAGACGAAATAGATTGTCTAGGGCAGTAGCTTTTTCAATTAGATTTTTTCTATAAAGACGAATTGTTCTATTCATGGTAGGCTCCATTTGCTGATAAATTAATTATAACATATACCACATTAAAAACAGTTAAGTTAAGTAAAGATTTATGTTTAAATATTAATTACTTATAAGCAGCCCCGCTTTCGCTCTTGGGGTAACTGCTTGCGCAGCTACCATCTACCTCCCCCTTTTTCTTACGCTACGGCCACCAGTGCTTGCGCCACCGATGGGGCTTCGCCGTATTCAGAAAAGGAGCCGATAATTTAAGAAGCAAGTCAAACCCGACCTACATTCTTTACACTGTATGTATTGAAATTTAAAAGCAAAAAAGCACAGCTTTGCGCTGTGCTTTTAGAGTAGCTATATTGGTTTTCTATTAACTCAATGGATAATAAAAAAGCTATCCGGAGATAGCTTTTATTAACCTAATATTAGATGAAATTCATAATTGTAGGTTTCATTTGATCTAGTGTACGACCTTGGCAAGTTTCACCAATTGCTTTCATTTTCCATTCACCATTATGACGGTAAATTTTAGCAATGATCAGGGCTGTATAATCGCCTTGCTGAGAAAGGTTGTATTTGGCAATTTCAGTATTATTAGTCGCATCAACTAAACGACAGAAGGCATTTGATACATTTTTAAATGTTTGGCCACGGAAACTGCTGATAGTGAATACCAAGCTGCTTACATTCGCAGGTACGCGAGTTAAATCAACATTGATTACTTCATCATCCCCATCACCTTCACCAGTCAAGTTATCACCTGAATGAACCACGCTACCGTCACGGCTTTTTAATTGACCGAAATATACGTTATCAACGAATTGTTTGTTTGCATCAAACATGATTACTGACGCATCAAGGTCAATACTGTCACCACCGCCTGCACCACCAAACAATTTACCTAAGAAGCCACCACCTGATGAATTAGCGACATCCCATCCAGTGCCTAAGAAAACTTTAGTCAGTGAAGTACCGTCATTCTTTTTTAGAGAAATACCTTGACCTTTTTGTAAGCTGATAGTCATTTTGTTTTTTCCTTTGTTTTGAAAAGTTTAGTTTTGACGAGTAACGCCTAATGCACTACCCAACCATTTGATATAGTTGCCACGATTACGTGAATTGATAACAACTTTTCCGCTTCCACGGAATTTGAGCACCATCATTTCGCCGCTAGTCAGGCTGTTAAATACATTGCCCAAAATGCCGCCACTATTTGAATTTGGAACACTAATGCTGTAATTAAGTGACTGATCCCAACAGACGACATGACCATTATCGATAGTTACTTCACCCTGTTCAGGGGTAATGTCCATGATCATCAAAGAGCCGCTACCGGATACACAGACCTTACCTTGTCCTTTTGTTTGCATGACTACAAACCCGCCAGTACCACCAAAAAGTGCACCGCCAATATTGGTTTGAACTTTTGCCGTGATCTCTACATTTTCAGTCGCAGCCAAGAAAGATTCATCAGACAAAATATATTGCTGCGGACCTACATCTAAAATTTGCAGGCATCCGTCAATATTTGGAGATAACAAACAATCACCATCCCCTCTTTCAGCTTTAATTTCTTGTTGAAATAAAGATTCGCCATTGGTGAATTTGCGCATCATAGACTGGAAAAAACCACCGCGTAGCTTTCCATCAATGGTCAAATTACTTTCCATCATCACCATCGAATCGGATTCACAGAAAATCTTTTCGCCTTTTTTCATGCTGACTAAAAGCATCGGCTCATTTTCGCCAACAATCTGAAAGTCACTCATTTTATATAGTCCTTATTATTATTTAGAGCCGTTCACAATACGGAAGCCATAGCTATAGTGACGATCCATAGCTCCGATGTCATGGAAATAACGGACTTCACGGTTTGCCTTAATGGTTCCACCTTGGTTATGCAATTCAATGATTGCGCATATATTCGCATTACTATTATCTGCAAGTCTGACTTCTAGTTCAGGCTGACTCGGAATTTTGATGTTGATTACACCATCTGTATCCGACCAAGATGCAACACCTTCATAAATGGCAGCAAATACAAGGACACGCTCGATGTTGTCCCATTTATCACCATTGATATACAGGTTTTCACCTTGCGAAATTGAACCGGCACGGTCATCACCATCAAGAAATACAAATGGGTAGCGATCAAAATCACCAAAGCGTTTGCCTAAAGCCTGAATCGCGTACTTTGAACCATCTTTAAATTTGATTAAAGCGCATAAATCCAAATCAACCGCCTGATTGCGATTGAAAAAGCTTTTTACAAGACTTGGAGGGGTTTGGTTCCAATTTAGATTGATTCCAATACGCCCAAATCCTGATGATTTTTTAGTTAAGCTGATTGTAGGATTGTTCTTATCCAGTTTGATTTTGGACAAGTTAATATTTGATGGTGCGCTTTGTACTGGATTAGGTGTTGCCGCAGGCTTAACCGGAGTAGGAACAGGAGTCTGCTGTGGAGTTGTTTTTGGTGGCTCAGGTTCTACTTCACCGCCAAAATGCTCAACCAATGCTTTTAAACCACCATTAAAGCCCTGTGCTATTGCTCCGAACCGCCACTCATTTTTAAAGTAAACCTGTCCTAACATTACCGCTTTTTCTAACAAGAAGTGAGTACGGCTGATCGGAAAACTAGCAACGACATTACCATTGGCAATTATTTCAACATTCCCACTTCGGATTTCACTCATTGTATGATTTGGAGAATCAACAGATGCACAGATGACGAACTTTTCAACAGCAGTAAGATTGTGACGGCTTAAATCAAATTTGAATCGTGTGGTTTGGCCAGATTTAGATAGAACAACGGCGTTATTCGGAGAGACAGGCTGATTGAAATAAATCATATAGTCATCAGAAAACAGCTTTTCATTACGATTTAGACCAAATGCGGTAACATCAATATCAAACGGTGCGACCAATGTAACCCGCACTTCAAATTGTAAAGAAGGCCCCATAAGGCTTGCTAAAGTTGTTTTTTGACCCGCTTGTAAATTCATAGTGAAACCCGACCCCTTATAAATCATTATTTTGGTTTTTAGCACTCAGCAAAAATTTACGACAATCTTTGGTGAGTGCTAAAAGACCGAAGCCTTTTAGCAAATGAAGTGATTAAACACTTACACCATAGTTTTGAGCCAATGGACCAAGACCGCCGGCAAAACCTTGACCTACAGCTTTAAATTTCCACTCGCCGTTGTGACGGTATAATTCACCGAAGATCATTGCAGTTTCAACGCTGCCATCTTCTGACAAGTCAAAACGTGCAAGTTCTTCATCATTGTTATTTTTATTGATTACGCGGATATACGCTTTATCAACCTGACCAAAGTTTTGACCATTTTGCTGACCTTCATGGATCGTTACAGCAAAGATCACTTTTTCAATGTTTGCAGGCACTTTAGTGATATCTACAGAAATAGATTCATCATCACCATCACCTTCGCCAGTGCGGTTGTCACCGTTATGCGTAACTGAACCGCTTGCATCAGTTACATTGTTGTAGAAGATAAAGTCTTTGTCTTGAGTTACTTTACCGTTTGCATCAACAAGGAATGCAACAGCATCAAGGTCAAACGCTTTACCATCAGTAGCGCGAGGATTCCAACCTAAACCTAGATCAACTTGAGTCATGGTTGGTGCAGTTTTAGAAAGGTTTACATTACCGCCTTTAGATAATGAAATAGCCATTTTTATATTTCCTTTTAGGTTTATTTATCTGAGCCGATCTCAGCGTTACGTTTACTATATGCGATAGACGACATGACCGCCCACACGATGAATACAATACCAATAAAACCAGTTACCAGTTCAGGTACATGCAGACCTGTACCACTTACAAGCATAATGATCGCTAATGCACCGATAGCGTAATGCGCCCCGTGTTCCAAGTAGATATAAGCTTCTAAAGTACCTTTCTCTACAAGGTAAATCGTCATAGATCGCACGAACATTGCACCAATTGCCAAACCGAGCATGATGATTACGACATCACTTGTAATCGCGAAAGCACCGATCACACCATCAAAGCTGAATGAAGCATCAAGAACTTCTAAGTAGAGGAAACCACCAATTCCCGCTTTTACAATATTCCCTTTGGTATTAGATGTAGGTTGAGCATCGGAACCTTCTTTCTCAGCGTCATCTTCATCTTTGTCTGAGCCTTCTAATAAGTGGCTTACAACTTGAACACCAACATAGACCACGATACCCCAAATACCGGCAATCACTACAGCTAGACGGCTTTGATCAGGAACATAAGATGACATTACAAGGATAGTGATCAATGCAAGGAATACTGACATTGCCGGTACACTTGCAAAGGATGCCAACTTATTTTCGAGCCAATGAAACCAATGAGTATCCTTTTCATCATCGAACAAAAAGTTAAGGAATACTAATAGTAAGAAAGCGCCACCGAAAGCTGCGATTTCACCATGGTGTTCCATAAGTTTTGCAGAATAAGTTGCAGGATCATTCAGGGCTAATTTAGCCACTTCGATCATGCCCATGTCAGCTGTAACGCCTACGATTAAAAGTGGGAATACAAGTCGCATACCAAAAACAGCAACAAGAATACCCACAGTTAAGAAAAGAGTTCGCCAAAACTTGTCCCAATGACGAAGTACGGAAGCATTGACTACAGCATTATCGAAAGAAAGAGACACTTCCATAACTGCAAGAATTGCTGTGATGGCTAGTGCTTTAAGCATGGTGGAAATGCCGGCATCAGGGCCATGGGTATACCCCCAATAAGCCGATACTGCCAAGCAGATCAGGGTAAAGATTATTGAAAAACGGAAATGCTTTAACATATTAGTGAGTGCTCAGGTTTAGATGTTGATGCCATATTGGTTACACATCGCTTTTAAACCGCCTGAAAAACCTTGGCCTACAGCACGGAATTTCCATTCACCGTTATGGCGATATAATTCTGCGAAAATCATTGCTGTTTCAACTGAATAATCTTCATTCAGGTCATAACGAACGATTTCATTTTGATTTAGGTCATTGACGATACGAACAAAAGCATTTTGAACTTGGCCAAAGTTTTGACGGCGTTGCTCAGCGTCATGGATAGTTACAGTGATTATGACTTTTTGAATATCAGCAGGCACTTTAGAAAGATTAATTTTTACTGATTCATCATCACCATCGCCTTCACCTGTACGGTTATCGCCTGTATGTTCTACAGCACCTTCAGGAGAACGTGGTTGGTTATAGAAAATAAAATCATGTTCGCCACGAACTTTATCGTTAGCGCCCAATAAGAAAATAGAAGCATCCAAATCGAAGTCAGCGCCATCAGTAGCGCGGGCATCCCACCCCAAGCCAACTAGAACATTATTCAGAGTTGGATCGGTTTTAGTTAAAGATAAGTTGCCACCTTTAGATAATGATAAAGCCATACAAACCTCAAATAGTTATTTCCGTCTTTAGCAGACTGGATGTTGTTGAAAAAATAAGTAAATAATATTTTGTGAAACATCATTATTATTAAAAATAAATGTTTCATTAACCTTTCCATTATTAAGCTATCAATGATTTGGACAGGTGTAAAGCAAAATAACATTTATTTTTAATAAACACCATTTCGTTAAAGATAGCATAAATCACTGTAATGAATGGTAATATAGCTTTGATACCAATTCGATATCGGTTTAAGATGATTTCGTAAAGTTTATTATATTTATAATAAATGCTTAATTTAAAAAATTATTTTCAATAATATAAAAGTGATTATCTAACCTTGTTATTGAAAGTAAATACCTTTATAAAGCCCCATGGAGACCTGTATGGAGCGCAATGTTGAACTCAGCCGAGGAAATTTATCGGTATCAGTTACACAACATCATCAAAGTTGGGAATTAGATTCTCTTTTGGATTTTGCAGAGCGTATTAATCCGAAACGCGCTTTTCTATTCGTATCCAAAGTATTAGGTAAACACATCCCTGTTACGCCGGCATTAATGAATGAATCGTATAAAAGTCTTTCAGCGATTATTCCTAAAAACTTAGCTACACCTTTAACAGTTGTTGGGATGGCAGAAACAGCCGTGTGTTTAGGTGCCGGTGTATATCGTGAAATTAAGAATCAATATGGCCGAGAAGCTGTATTTGTTACTACTACTCGCCACCCTGCTAAACACCTTCCAGTTTTAAGCGAATTCTTAGAAGAACATAGTCATGCTCAAGATCAGCTGATTTATGGCTCTAATGACAAAGACATTCAGAAGCATATTGAATCAAGTAAGACTTTGATCTTGGTAGATGATGAGATTTCAACCGGTAAGACTTTTAAAAACTTGATTCAAAGCCTTCTTAACGCCGATCTAAAGAATGTTGAGCGAATCGTATTGGTCAGCTTGGTAAATTGGAATGATGGCAATTTAGAAGATACCTTTATGGGTCTCCCTATTGAGTCCATAGCCCTCTTACATGGCAATTGGTCATGGGAATCCAATAATACTGCTTTAAATCAAACCATGCCTAATGTGTCCACTACAGCGCAAGGCGCACATGAGATCATTGCACCGACCACTTGGGGCCGTGAACCAAGTTATTTAGATCACCACCCTATGCCTGCATTCAAACCTATTCAAGAAGGTGAAAAAGTCTTAGTTCTTGGATCGGGCGAATTTCTATGGCTACCTTTCTTAGTGGCTGAAAAACTTGAGCTAGATGGACATGATGTTTATTTTAGTTCAACTACACGCTCCCCGATCATGCAAGGTAAGGCTATTAAATCCATTTGTTCATTTCAGGACAATTATGGTTTAGGCATTGTGAATTACGCATACAACGTAAAGGACAAAGACTTTGATCGCGTTCTTTTAATTGTAGAAACGCCTAAAGACAGTATTGATCCCGCCCTATTCTCAGAAATTAAAAATTTGGAAGTTGTATCGTATGAATAAGCCTATCGTTTTTATTGATTTGGATGACACATTGTTCCAAACACACCGCAGAATCAAACCTGAACCACACTTTAAGGTGGCTACAGTTGATAAAAATCAGTCTCCGTTGTCATTTATGACATCCAAGCAACAAGCCATGGTTGAATGGCTTGGTCGTAGTGCAGATTTGGTTCCGGTAACTGCACGTTCAATCGAAGCATTAAGCCGCGTCAAGATCGACTTCAATTATGGTGCAATCTGCTCACATGGCGGCACAATACTTAACTCTGATAAAGAGATCGACTTGGAATGGTTTGAGATACAAAAGGGTCATATTGAATCACTCAATTCAATGATGAGCGATCTCCCCGATCTATTACATTACCTAGCCAAATATTTAGGCTCTATCCGAACATGGGCTGTTGAAGAAAACTCACTGAAAATCTATACCGTGGCCAAACAAAATGAACCTGAACAAGGTTTGTTTCTAACTGAATTGGTAAGTTTGCTTCCAGTGGAAATTAAGGAAAATTTTTATGTTCATGCCAATGGCAATAACTTGGCCATTATTCCAAATGCAATATCAAAGAAAAATGCCGTTGAGTTTTATCTTTCCAAGTCGGACCCGCATAACGAGCGTGTTATTTTAGGATTGGGGGACAGCCTATCAGACTTCCATTTCTTAACTTGCTGTGATTGGTTCGGTATGCCGAAAAACAGCCAACTGCACAAATTTACTGATCTATCCCTTCAATCCGATTACGCAGTACGCGGCTTCTATGGGAATGTTTAATATGAATAGTCAGCTTAACACTATTGGTTTTCATGGTTCTTATCGTCCTCATGATGTCGTTTTTCTTCTTAACGTAGACACGATTGAACCCATTGATGTACATGAAAAGGAACGTCTGATTCAGTCAGGTAAAGCGCATTATTCTCAAATGATTAGTGCTGAAAAAAAGCCTTCTGATGAACACCTCAAACATTATCATCAGGCGCTCAAAATTGGCGCGGCACGTATGGCTAATGACATTCAGATGATCGGCAATTCATTGATGCAGCGCTTCAAAAATCAGCCAATTATTCTAGTTAGCTTGGTTCGCGCGGGTGTGCCAGTAGGGGTTCTATTGAAGCATCACATTAGCCAGTTTCAATCCTGTTTTCACTATGGTATTAGCATTATCCGAGATCGCGGGATTGATCATAGTGCGTTAACTGCCATCATCAAGGAGCATGGTGCTGAGAACATCGTATTCGTGGATGGATGGACTGGTAAAGGGGCTATTTGCAAAGAATTGACAGCGACTTTAAGTAATTATCCTGATCTATTCGATAAAGGTTGGGATATACCGCGACTGGTTACTTTAGCTGATTTAGGTGGTTGCTCATGGCTAAGTGCAAGCTGTGAGGACTGGTTGATTCCATCAGGCATTCTAGGTTCTGTTATTTCAGGTTTGACTTCACGCAGTATTCTTTTAGAGGATGTGCCGGAAGATCAGGCTAAATCTGAATATATGAATACCGAGCTTTGGCATAAATGTATTATCTATGATGAGTTGGTAGAACATGACATTTCAGTAGAATTCGTAGAACATATCCTCGCAATTATGAAGGAAAATCCAACTACTGAAACGGCAGACTGGTCTGATGTAATTAGAAAAAATCAGTATGCTTTATGCCAAGACACTATCAAATGGGTAAGTGATACTTACAGCATTCAGAATATTAACCATATAAAGCCAAGCATTGCAGAAGCTACAAGAGCTGTGCTGCGCCGTGTTCCTGAACGGATTTTAGTCCGCAATACCATAGATGAGAACGTGCAGTTAATCCTACATTTCGCTAAACAACATAATGTTCCTGTTGATGTTCTTGGTGACAAAATCGGCCCTTATCAAGCCATTACGCTGATCAAACGAGTAAAGGAAAATAATAATGAAAATTCTTAAAAATGCCTTGGAATTGGGGGCAACAATGTATGTGCCTGCTACTCATGATCAGCTTTGGGATGTTACCCAAGGAGTGAAATATCCTGATTTAAAATCGGTCGTGGTTTGTCTTGAGGATTCAGTTAGAGAAGATGATTACCGAAAAGCATTCAATAATTTAAAAAATTTATTGAAGCGAATCGAAATGGGTGGTCAATCAAATGGTCCTGCTGTTTTCGTCCGTCCACGTAATCTAACTTCGGCACAAGAAATTGCTGAATTGGGACTGCACCATTGTTTCAATGGTTATGTGGTTCCGAAATTCACTTTGGAATCATTAAGAAAGTGGCAAACCTGTACAACTGCACAAAGCAATGTCATGTTGACTTTGGAAACAGGTGAATACTTTGATTCAGGCTATGTTTCAGAAGTAAAAAATGCCCTGCTTTCTGACTTTAATGAAAATGTCCTGTGTCTGCGGATCGGTGGTAATGACCTACTTTCAAGCATCAATCTACGCCGACCCCGTGAATGTACAATTTACGATACTCCACTAGGTTCTCTGATTCCTAAATTGGTTGGGCAATTTGTACCAAAAGGCTTTCAATTGAGTTCGCCAGTCTTTGAACATTATTCAAATACGCATCTACTTAAACAAGAGTTGTCACTGGATAAGGCAAATGGCTTAACTACAAAAACGGCGATCCACCCTACACAAATCAAAATAATCCATGAAGCATATAAAGTTAGTTCAATTGACTATTATGAAGCTCAGATGATTGTTGATGCAGAAGCTAAAAGTGTATTTAAAAGTAATGGTTCAATGTTAGAACCGGCTACACACAGGAATTGGGCAAATGAAATTTTGTTACGTGCTAAGATTTATGGCGTAATTGAAAATCATATTCAAGTTTTCAACCACCCGACAAAAGAAGCAGTATAAAAACCCAAAACAGTAGACGTATGACTACGTTTACTGTTTGAAATTTCAATTATTTAGGTTTATGACCATTATCTATATGGATATATCAAATTTTTTATATTTCATTATTTAAATAAGTATCAATGGTATGACCAAAATCACCGGAAGTTACCAAGCAATATCCACGATCCCAAATTACCCTTTCCTTATAATAAAACTGGCTTTGCTGAATAGGAAACTCTTTGCGTAAATGTCGGCTTGTGACAGTTTTTAAAGTATTTATAAATTTGCTAGGAGTTAGATTTGGGTGCATCAATAAGTTGAGCTTGATATGGTTTTCGTGGCCATCAAATCCGGTCAGCTCGATATCATTTTCGGAAGATAATTTCTTAACGATTTCTTTGACTCGACAAAGCATAGCTTCATCAAAGAAAGATTTATTATCTTTAGTTTTTAAAACCAAAGTAAAATCTAAATTGTATTTGCAATGTGGATGTGCAGTCATTGTATTAAAAATCTTATCCCTTTATTAAAATTAATCATAACATATTGTCTAATGTTTCATACCTTGAAATAAGAAAAATATTATTATCTACTGCTTATAAATATTATTTTACCAAGTTTTTTAAAATGATTCACACTTCTTAATTTATCTACAAACATCCTTAGAGATAGGGTTAAACAAGTAACTATAAATTTCAAATTATTAAAGCTAAATTATTCTAAATGTTATAGTTAAAAAATATTATTCAAGAAATATTCAACAATTTTTATGAAAAATTCTAAACAAGAATTTACAAAATCACTTTATTTAAAATGTGGTATATGGTTTATAATTTTATTATTCAATGAGAGAAAACACCCTATCATATAATTAGCAATTAAAATGGATATATCAGTTGTAAAATATGCTTTTCTTATCACTATATATTGGTTAAATAACCATATTAATAATTCCTAAACCACATTAACAAGGACTTAATAATGAGTAAGGTATTTAATTCTGAAATGGAAAAATCTATTAGATTTGGTCAATATTACTGCTCCCCTTGCGCTAAAGCCTATGACAAGAATATGGTAGCAAAGCTATCGGGCGCTACTGGTATCCATATTAACTTTACAACTCTTACCACGCTTACGCTGCGGACAACAGTGCTTACGTCACTGGTAGGGCTTCGCCTGTTTTCATAGAAAAGGGTGTGTTTTTTTACATTGGGATGTCCCTACTTACATCTACTGTTTTAATGCCTTTAATTTAAAAGCACTGATTTCACTATCTACAGTATAGAAGCACAATTTATATAAAAAATTATACTCAATATTATAATTATAATTTGTGGTATATGTTATACTTATGGTTATTAATTATTTTGAGCTATCTAATGGATTTCGTAGAAAATAATAATATTCTTGCTTTGATAAATCCCGTGCGAACCACTGTTAAAACCGGTACTTACCGCATAGCCAATATGGAACGATTTATAAAAGACTTGGAAAAGGAGAGTCCTTTAAATTTATATCCTGAATTTCAACGTGGTTTGGAGTGGACTTTAGAACATCAAACCAAATTCATTGAAAATATTCTTCGTGGTTTAGTGCCACATGAAACGAATCTGATCAGATTTAATGATCCAAGTTTAGGATTAATCAATAGTAATTATATGGCCAAGGACTCCGACCTTCCTGTGGAAACTCAATGTATTGATGGTTTGCAGAGATTTAATGCAATGTTTTGCTATATGCGGGGAGAACTAAAACCTTTTGGATTATCTAGGGATCAGATTGAATCAACTTACCACGGCGTACGCGCTCAGGGTTTATGCTTTACTGCTGCTTGGTATGACTTTCAGTATGAAAGCGACTTGCTTGAATTTTATCGAGACTTGAATTGGGGTGGTATCCCCCACTCTGATAAAGAACTAATACGCATTAATGGCCTAATTGTTGAGTCTAAGAAAAAACGTGGTATAGCTTTAGCATGAAAAGAATATCAAGGCGTTAAATCGGCCGAGCTGAACTTTTTTTGCGGCCGCTTGGTAAAAACACCCTTATGTATTGTACATTACAAATTCTGTTGGCTTATTAAGTAAAATAAATCAATTTGATGTTTTTAAAGACCCAATAAATATAGATTTTGCAGATCAATTAGACTTATCTTCTTGTGGATTTATCTAATAAACAATCAGTTAGGCGACAAGCTATGTCGCACATTCGTTAGTCAATATAGATTAATTTGTGGTATATGCTTACAATGTGGTTATCAATAAAATAGAGTTTAATGCTAATGAAACGACTTCCAGTATGTGCCGGCTTCACAAATGGCTCAATTATTAAAAAAGACAATACAGTAATTACTAACGTAATGTTCAATGGCATGGAATTCGTTCATGTGGACGGTAAACCGCCGTATGGATTTGATCGCGAGGATTTCCTAGACTTCCTGTATTGTCAACGGCATTCTAAAATTGACCCCTTTTACCTTACAAATGGCAAAGTAAAATTGACCCCTTTGATCTCGTATTAAGTTTCAACCTGGGGCTGAATCCCAATTCTTTTTTTATCCTTCAAACGAT
>NZ_JACAXD010000059.1:0-2871 GCF_013391485.1 Acinetobacter sp. SwsAc5 | reverse complement strand
AATTCTATCGTATAAATTTAATAAAACTAACGTATAAGAGTAAATATTATGGCTAAAGTTATTGGTATCTTCACAGGTAAAGATTTGAAATGGATGGAATCAGAAGGCGGTTCAGGCTATTGGATAGTACGTACAGACCGTATTAAAAGTGCTGAATATGTAATTTTAATTCGAAATCATAGAGAAACATGGGCAGTAAAAGATGGCTTAGGTCATGGTCAAGCCTTCATGGTTGGTAAAATTTCGGGCTGTATTCCTACTAAAAAACATGCAGGTAGAAAATTAATTCAAATTAGTGAATATGCACTGTTGCCAGACACAGAAAACTTTAAAAAGGCTTGGAAGAAATTAACAGCAGGTCAAAGATATCCAGTAGCTTATTTGAATACCAATGATCTATTACAAAACCTTGACCTTGATGTTGAAAAACTTGAGTGGTCTGCTTTTAATGCAAATCCAAATGCAGAAACTGCTTCACCTGAATCTGAAATTATTGCTGAAGAATCTGTAGATGAAACAAAAGAACTATCTGAAATTATTGCTGAAGCTAAAGAAATGATAGCTCATGCAGCAGGTATTGACGTGGATAAAGTTAATATCCAAATCAGTTTCTAATTAATTTTATTTAATAGCTCATAGCCATTTAGTTATGAGCTAATTTTTTTAAATACTCGTCAAAGTCTTGCTTGTTTAAATCACCTGAAACGTACTGATCATAAAGTTTTTGATGATCTTCAGTGATTTCTAAATCGTAATATTCTCGATCTGATTTCTTTAAAAACACCTCTAATAAACGATTATTTTTTTCAGCATCACTTAATTTCATGGTCTAAATGCTCCTATTTTGCGTTTATTGGCGTTTTTAGCCCTGTTTAGCTAGATTTCCCTGTTTTTAAGAAAATGGCGCTTAAATGCGATTTTAGGCGGTTTTTACGCTATGGGGTGAAATTCGATATTGGGGCGTTGCTAACAAGCAAATTTTTAGCGGTTTGGAGATTTATCATTTTCCGACAGCAGGAGGGAATGTGCACGCTTCCGCGTTTCTCTCCGAGAAACAAAAAACCGACCTCTGAAAAAGATAAAAATAAGCCCCAAAAGTTGGGGCGTTTTGAAATCTTTTTTAGAGGATTAATTGCTACTTTTTAGCATTCACGTAGTCATAAAATTGAATTTGCTGTTTTGGGTCTTTTAGCATGATGCGAAGCCGTTGCATAAAATCATCTGGAGATTCGTTTTCCTGTTTTAAATGAGCGAATTTCTTGTCACGGGACATATTGAACGACAAGCTATTCACTTGCATGTTTCGCAATTCAATAAACTTAGGTTCATCGACCTGTTTGATTGGTGCAAATTGGATTTTCTTAGAACCAAAGCCGAGCTGCTCCAGTAGCGGATAAAACATCCTGAATTTTTTTGGCTCTAAAAGCATGTTTGCAAGGCGTTTCGTAAAGTCTTCGGATGACTCTCCGATCTCTGCATATTCGCTACCAACTTCGGGCAGTTCAGATAATTTGTGTGCAAACAAATGCCGTTGTGCATCGGTCATTTCGACAAAGAAATCAGGTGTGTTTGGATCTCGTTTTGGGTCGGTTCTTTGTTCTACTTTTGGTTGTGGTTTTTGTTTAAATCGGAATGAAAAACCAGTAACTGAACGCCCTGTTTTATGCTGTGCAACAGATACAATAATATCCGTATGTTCATTGATTTGCTTAATTGATGGCTCTAGTACACGGGATTTAAGTACATCAATTCGCTTGTAATCTCCCTCATTAATTCCTATCTGTTTTTTAAAGTCATCCAACCCAATTACGGGTGTTTTTCCTGTGCTACGCCAAGCAATTAAAATTTCGTATAAGCGAACAGCATAGGCACTTTTTAATTGACTAACTTGTTCTAATTCATAGCTTGTGAAGTGTTTTTCTAGTCGAGTAATTAGCGGGATAATAGCGGGAGCAAAAATTAACTTAACAACTGCTTCTTGTTCAACGTAAATAACTTCGCTTACCCAGCGTGATTTATGATGCTGGATATTCCCCTTTTCGCTAAGGCTTTGATAGCTGAATTGTCTTGCAAAAAGATCATCACAAGCATCTTTCAAGGCTTGATATGCGGTATTTCGATGCACTCCAAATTGATTTATATAGCTTTCTGCATGAATGTTTAAAGGGTCATTCGCATTAATTCCTTTGCCTGATTCCCTTGCTTCCACAATTGCTAGCAGAATTAACCGTTGTTCTGTTAGGTCAAGGTTGTAACTAGCATTGATTAGAGCATTGTCTTTGACTACTAATTCCGACATCTCCCACCTATAATTTTTATGATGTAAATCCACCATAATATTTTATGATGGATTATGCAAGGTAAATGGTGGAGTATTGAGAAATTCTTGCAAGGTAAATGGTGGAGTATTGCAAGGTAAATGGTGGAGAATGATCGCTGAAACGCACGTATACCAATGATTTCAGCCCTCCTAAAAGCATTTAAAAGCTTTTTATATTATTAAAAGCCCAAAAAAATCAAAAACGGCATTTAAAACTGCCCTATGTTTTCGCTTCGCTCAAACTCTATTGAATCTCGCTTCGCTCGATTCCTGGGGCAGTTTTTTCAAAGACCGGCTAGAACGCTAAAAACAAGAATGGATTCGCTTCGCTCATAAAGCTTTATGCTCGCTTCGCTCGTCATGAAGCCAATTAATACAGTCGCTTCGCTCTGTAAATCTCGTTATAACGAAATAGGAAGCTTGTAATCAGGGAAAAGGCAGGGGCGAAATTTTTATAACGCTCAATCGCTCGTAGACACTCGCTCGGTTTATTGTTTTAAAATCATATATTTAAAATTCTATCGTATAAATTTAATAAAACTAACGTATAA